>OMSQ01000088.1 GCA_900313805.1 uncultured Prevotella sp.
AATATTATTTGTATTTCCGCTCACTTTTTCGTAACTTTGCGGATAAAATAGAAAACCGTTACTTCTTATGAATTTTCTTTTTAGTGCAATACTAGTTCTTGGGGCAATAGCACTGGTCGCGGCCGTGATTCTTTATGCCTGCTCCAAGAAGTTTGCCGTACATGAAGACCCCAGACTTCCTTTGGTTAACGAACTGCTGCCGGGTGCCAACTGCGGCGGATGCGGCTTCGCAGGCTGCTCCGGCATGGCCGACGCGCTGGTGAAAGGGGCTGACAAGGGCTCAATAGAAGGACTGAACTGCCCGGTGGGAGGTGCAGACGTGATGAAAAATGTGGCTGATGCCCTAGGAATGACTGCTGCTGAGGGAAAACCAAAAGTGGCTGTGGTGAGATGCTCAGGCTCGTGTGAGATAAGGCCACGGACAGCAATTTACGACGGACTGCCAACATGCGCCGCACAGCACGCTACCTGTGCCGGAGAGACGGCATGCGGATACGGATGCCTCGGCTGCGGCGACTGCACTAATGTTTGTCTCTTCGATGCTATAAAAATCAATCCTGACACCATGCTGCCCGAAGTGGACGAGGAGAAATGTACAGCTTGCGGAGCCTGCGTGAAAGCATGCCCGCGCAATATCATAGAACTGAGACCTAAAGGACCGAAAAACCGACGTGTCTTCGTGGGATGCGTCAGCCGTGACAAGGGAGCGGCTGCCACACGGGCATGCAAAGCAGCATGTATCGGTTGCGGTAAATGCACTAAGGAGTGTAAGTTTGAGGCTATCACCGTCTCGCAAAATGTGGCGTATATCGATGCAGAGAAATGCAGACTGTGCAGAAAATGTGCTGATGTGTGTCCCACAAACGTGATTCATACCGTCAATTTCCCACCAAGAAAAATCAAGGAGGAAGAAGCATGAACCTGAAGACTTTCAGTAAGGGTGGTGTGCACCCGGAAGAATATAAACTCACTGACAATGTACCCACAGTACAGGCTCCTCTGCCCAAAATGGCTGTGTTCCCCCTCTCACAGCATATTGGCGCGCCTGCCGTGGCCGTAGTGAAAAGGGGAGATAAGGTGAAGGTGGGCTCTCTCATAGCCGAGGCTGGTGGATTCGTGTCTGCACCCGTCTTTTCGTCGGTCTCGGGCACTGTGGCCAAGGTGGACAATGCTATCGATGCCACGGGATACCGCAAACCAGCTGTCATCATATCGGTGGAAGGCGATGAATGGGACGAGAGCATAGACCGCTCTGACACACTCGTCACGCTTAACGACAGACCTGAACTCACACCTGAGGCAATCGTGGATAAGGTGAAATGGGCTGGTATCACTGGTATGGGTGGAGCAGGATTTCCTACTCACATAAAACTATGCCCGCCACCAACGGCCAAAGCTGAATGTGTCATTATAAACGCGGTGGAGTGTGAACCCTATATCACAGCCGACTACAGACTCATGATGGAACATCCTGACGAGATAATGGTGGGGGTGCAACTGCTCATGAAAGCGGCAAAGGTAGAAAAAGCATATATCGGTATCGAGGAGAATAAACCGGAGGCCATCACACTCTTTGAGGAGAAGGTGAAGACCATGAACGACGACATCTCTGTGGTGCCGCTGAAACAGAAATACCCGCAAGGCGGTGAGAAACAATTGGTTGAAGCTGTCACTGGAAGACAGGTGCCACCGCCACCGGCCATTCCAGTCAACGTGGGGGCAATAGTGCAAAACGTAGGTACGGCATACGCCGTGTATCAGGCAGTGATGAAGAATAAACCGCTGTTTGAACGCTATACTACGGTGACGGGAAAACTGATTGAAAAACCAGCTAACTTCCTTGTACGAATGGGCACGCCAATGGCCGACCTTATCGATGTCTGCGGAGGACTGCCCGAAGGGGAGGTGAAGGTGCTGGCAGGAGGACCGATGATGGGTAGGGCTCTCACTTCTACCGAGGTGCCTATATGCAAGGGTACTAACTGCGTGACGGTGCTCAGTGGCTCAGACGCAAGGCGTAAAGCACCGCAACCATGTATCAGATGCGCAAAATGCGTCGGGGCATGCCCCATGGGACTGGAGCCATACCTCCTGGCTGCCGTGTCTGGACAACAGTTGTGGGAAAGGGCTGAACAGGAGATGATAACATCGTGCATAGAGTGCGGATCATGTATGTTCACCTGTCCAGCACATAGACCGCTGCTCGATAATATCCGACAAGGTAAGGCAGCCGTCATTAGCATCATACGCTCAAGAATTGCTAAGAAATAGTTTCATAATTATCATATACGATTCTTTCGAATGAACAAACTGGTAGTTTCTCTTTCTCCTCATGCGCACGGCACTGACAGCGTGGAACGCAATATGTATGGCGTCATCATCGCACTGGTTCCGGCACTCATTGTCTCGTTCGTCTACTTCGGACTGGGTTCGGCGGTGGTGTGTGCGGTCAGCGTGGCCTCGTGTGTGTTCCTGGAATGGGCCATAACAAAATACATGCTTCGCAGACAACCGACTGTCAGCGACGGATCGGCTATACTCACGGGACTGCTGCTGGGCTTCAACCTGCCATCAAACATCCCTATATGGATAGTGATGCTGGGGGCTGTCATGGCCATCGGCGTGGCAAAGATGGCGTTCGGCGGACTGGGGTGCAACCTCTTCAACCCGGCACTGGTGGGGCGATGCTTCCTGCTCGTCTCTTTCCCCGCGCAGATGACTTCATGGCCGCAGGTGGGACAACTCGCTGCCTTCACCGACGTGCAGACGGGTGCCACACCGCTCTCAATAATGAAAGAGGCCATAAAAACAGGCGACGCATCTATGCTCGACCAACTGCCTGACGCTCTCACCATGCTCATGGGAAACCCTGCCAACGGATTCGGAGCAGGAACCATAGGGGAGGTGTGCGCTCTGGCTCTGCTCATCGGACTGGTGTATATGCTAATGAAACGAATCATAACTTGGCACATACCTGTGAGTATCATACTCACCGTGGCGGTGATGGCTACGGCACTGCACCTCTCAAGTGATGTGTATGCTCACCCCATAGCTGTGCTGCTCAGCGGTGGACTGATGCTCGGAGCTATCTTCATGGCAACTGACTATGTCACTTCGCCAATGACCCCACGAGGACAAATCATCTATGGCATCGGCATAGGAGTGCTCACTGTGGTGATACGCAACTGGGGCTCGTATCCCGAGGGAATGTCGTTCGCCATACTGATAATGAATGCGATGACACCGCTGATAAACAACTACGTGAAACCCAAACGATTCGGAGTGGCTTGACAAGACTATGGAAAAACTCAATTCGTCTCTAAAAAACATGGTGGTGGTGCTGCTCTCTACAGCGGTACTCATGGGTGGCATACTGGCTGTGGTCAACCGTATCACAGCAGCACCAATAGAACAGCAGAAACAGAAACAACTCGCCGAAGGTATTCAGGCGGTTATGGGCGGCGGACAGATAAACGTGGAGAAACGCGACACGCTGCGAGTAGATGTGGATAAGGACGGCAAGGAGGAAACGTATGTGGTGCACTCCACTGCCGACAAGGATGGAAAACAGCTTGGAGCTGCCGTGGAGAGTGCTACACAGGGATTCGGCGGACCACTGAAGATTCTGGTGGGCTTCAATAATGACGGGAATATCCTGGGATATGCCGTGCTGGAAACAACTGAAACTCCAGGACTGGGAGCCAAGGCGGATACTTGGTTCCAGAAAGGGGGCAAGGGAGATATCATCGGTAAAAACCCGAAGAAGAACAAACTGGCTGTCACTAAAGGTGGAGAAGGGGAGGTGGATGCCATCACTGCCTCAACTATCACTTCCAGAGCCTTCCTCAAAGCAGTGAACAATGCGTATCACGCATGGACAGGACAATTGACTGACAGACAACCTGTTGATGCTAAAATGAAAAAACAGTAATGACATGAGTTATTTAGGACTGATAAAAAACGGACTCGTAAAGGAGAATCCTACTTTCGTGCTCATGCTGGGCATGTGCCCCACACTGGCCACTACTACATCGGCCATGAATGGTCTGGCCATGGGACTGGCTACTATGGTGGTACTGATATGTACCAACTGTGTCATCTCATGCCTGAAAAAACTCACTCCCGACAAGGTGCGCATACCGGTGTTCGTGGTCGTGATAGCGGCTTTCGTCACGGTACTGCAACTGTTTATCAAGGCATTCCTGCCTTATATCGACCAGGCTCTCGGACTGTTCATACCACTCATTGTGGTCAACTGTATCATACTTGGTAGGGCAGAGGCCTTCGCATGCAGACATACGCCTGTGGAGAGCGTGATGGACGGTGTGGGCATCGGACTGGGCTTCACTATGGCTCTTACACTGCTCGGGGTGATCCGTGAACTGCTGGGCGCTGGTTCGGTGTTCGGCTTCTCACTCCTGCCTGAGACTACTAATATCTTGCTCTTCGTACTGCCTCCAGGGGCCTTCATCACGCTGGGCTTCCTTATCGCTGTCGTCAATAAACTGAAGAAAGCTTAATACTATGGAATATCTGCTCATCTTTATATCGGCCATCTTCGTCAATAACATCGTATTGTCGCAGTTCCTCGGCATCTGTCCCTTCCTGGGAGTGTCGAAGAAAATTGATACGGCTCTGGGCATGGGGGGAGCGGTGGCCTTCGTCATGACGCTCGCCACGATTGTCACTTACATCGTGCAGAAATATGTGCTGGAACCGGCGCAACTGGAATACCTGCAGACGCTCGCTTTCATACTCGTCATAGCATCGCTCGTGCAGATGGTGGAAATCGTACTCAAAAAGGTGTCACCCACGCTATATCAGGCTCTCGGCATCTTCCTGCCACTTATCACTACCAACTGCGCCGTGCTAGGAGTGGCTATCCTCGTCATACAGAAAGACTATACCCTGCTCGAAGCGGTGGTATACGCCTTGTCCACTGCTCTGGGCTTCGCTCTGGCTCTCACCGTCTTCGCAGGACTACGAGAGCAACTCTCGCTGGTGAACGTGCCAAAGGCGATGAGAGGAATGGCTATTGTGCTCGTCACGGCAGGACTGCTCAGCCTGGCTTTCATGGGATTCTCAGGAGTGGACACTGGACTGAAGACTCTCTTCGGAGTGGAATAAAGTCGAAACAATGATTGCTTATATCTTAAATTAATTATACAACTACGACAATGAAAAAAACTATCCTTGTAACAGGTGGAACGGGCTTCATCGGCTCACACACTACTGTGGAACTGCAAGAGGCAGGGTATGATGTGGTCATCATCGACAACTTGTCTAACTCTAATGCCAATGTTATCGACGGCATCGAGAAAATCACAGGCATCAGACCGGCTTTCGAAAAGGTGGACTGCTGTGATATGGAGGCTCTCGAAGGGGTGTTCCAGAAATATCCAGGCATCGAGGGTATCATTCACTTCGCAGCATCAAAGGCTGTGGGAGAGAGTGTGCAGAAACCTCTGCTCTACTACAGAAACAACATCAATTCGCTGGTCAACCTGCTTGAACTCATGCCAAAGTATGACGTGAAAGGCATCATCTTCTCTTCTTCATGCACAGTCTACGGACAACCGTCAAAGGAAAACCTGCCTGTCACAGAAAAGGCTCCTATCCAGAAAGCTCTCAGCCCATACGGCAATACCAAACAGATAAATGAGGAGATCATATATGACTATATTCATAGTGGGGCTCCAATCAAGTCTATCGTGCTCAGATACTTCAACCCCATCGGCGCACACCCCTCTGCCCTGATTGGTGAACTGCCGCTCGGCGTACCCATGAACCTCATACCTTTCGTCACACAGACGGCCATCGGCGTGAGAGAACAACTCAAGGTCTTCGGCAATGACTATGACACGCCCGACGGCACCTGCATACGCGACTATATCTATGTGGTAGACCTGGCAAAGGCTCATGTGAAGGCTATGCAGAGGGTGCTCGACAATGATGACTGTCAACCCATAGAATACTTCAATATCGGTACCGGAAAGGGCGTGAGCACGCTCGAAGTGGTGCAGGGATTCGAAAAGGCAACAGGTGTTAAACTTAACTGGACTTTTGCTCCCAGGCGCGAAGGTGACATCGAAAAGGTGTGGGGAAATGTGGACCATGCAAACAAGGTGCTGGGATGGAAGGCAGATACTCCACTCGACGAGGTGCTCGCCACAGCATGGAAATGGCAGAAAAAACTACGTGAAGACGGAATAATGTAAAAAACATGACCAAAGCTCTTCTGAAAACCGTCATGCTCATAATGCTGCTATCTGTTCAACAGGTAGCAGCACAGTCTCCTACTCTGCGCAATTTTTCTAATGAAGATTATGGCGGAGGCACACAAAACTGGGCCATCGACTTCCTGACAGATGGCAGGGTGCTGTTCGCCAATAACGATGGCCTGCTGGTGGCAGACGGAGCAAGATGGAGCCTCTATCGTGTGGCAAACTACACTAATGTGCACGATGTGGTGAATGACAAAAAAACAAACCGCACATACGTGGGGGCTTCAGAGGAACTTGGCTATTTTCAAGGGGATGAGTTTTCTGCCAGACTGAAATACTATAGTCTGCTGGATAAACTGCCGGCACACGAAAGACCGTTCGGAGATGTGTGGCACGTATGCACTGACAATGATCGTGTGTACTTCGCTACTAAAGAGAAAGTGTTCGCCTTCAGTGATAACGGGGCTTTTGCCTCGGTCAAAGCAAATAGCGAAATCACTGCTATGGACGTGGTGCGGGAACAGGTGTTCGTCGCTACTAAGGAGGGCATGTTCGTGTTGAAAAATGACCGGCTCAACCCCCTGCCGCAATCTGACATCCTCGCTGGCAGAAACATAAACTCTATACTCAACTTCAACGACCAGGTGCTGTTCGTGGATGACAAAGGTTCTCTTTTCTGCTATGACGGACATACCACGGCTCCTCTCGGACTCAATACTGAAAGTCTGCTCATGGGCAAAAGGGTGTTCTCCGCAGCTACCGATGGCACGTACGTCGCTCTGGGAACCGTGGAAGACGGGGTGGTGGTGCTGGATACTCAGTCCAATCAGGTGTTCTATTTCAATATGCTCACCGGACTGATAAACAATACTGTGCTGTCGCTGAGATTTGATGACCAAAAAAACCTGTGGCTCGGACTTGATAATGGCATCGCATACGTGATGCTCGACTCACCATACCGCTCGTTGCTGGTGTTCAGCAATAACCGAGGAACGGGATACGCCTCACTAAGACATAACAACTGGTTGTACCTGGGCACTAACCAGGGACTCTTCTATATCTCTTATCCTGTGTCCTCATCGCCCGTGCCGCCCAACCCGCAACCGGTACAGGGCATCAATATGCAGGTGTGGTCGGTGACGGAAATCGATGGGATGGTGCTCTGCGGCACTAATACGGGTGCATATATCGTCAGAGGGCAAGGTGCACAGCGCATCGATGGACTAAAGGGCACGTGGCGTATGATACCGCTGAAGAATCATCCCGGTATGATACTGGCTGCCGACTATGACGGATATGCAGTGCTGCAACGCACACCAACAGGCTTCACCCTGAAAAACAGGGTGGCGGGATTCGATGTCTCTACTTCTGGCTTCGAACAGGATGAGGATGGGGCCATAATCGTCAGCCATTGGCTGAAAGGCATCTATCGCTTCACCCTGAGCGATGACCTGATGAGAGCCACTAACGTGGAGTACTTTCATCAGGGTAATGGACTGCCTACCGACGAGAATAATATCATTAGCAAAATAGACGACAGGGTATATGTGTCGTCTACTGGAGGGG
This sequence comes from uncultured Prevotella sp., assembly GCA_900313805.1. Taxonomy (GTDB): domain Bacteria; phylum Bacteroidota; class Bacteroidia; order Bacteroidales; family Bacteroidaceae; genus Prevotella. Next base: position 7,791 of record OMSQ01000088.1, read on the forward strand.
TGTTCTATCGCTATGATCAAGGTAGTAACAATTTGGTGGAGGACTCTCTAGTATCTGCCATATTCAATACCTTCGGACAGGCCCTGCGCATAGTGCAGACTCCAAATGGCGACCTTTGGGGCATCAAAGGAGGGTTCCTGGCTCTCGCACATAGAAAAGGGAAAGGCATCTATGAGGTGGATACACTCGGATACCAGAACATGATCAACAGACTGCAGACTGGACTGGGACATCTTGGCTTCCTCGACTCGCTTCACACTATCTTCAATTACGATGCCGGATTCTATGTTCTAAGCCATAAACGACTGACAACAAAAAATTCGCATACGGTCATGATTAAGGCCGTCACAAGTATTAACGAACGAGATAGCTTCCTCTATTTCCGACACCCTGGCGACGAAATGCAAATCATCGAGGTGCCTCACCAGCAAAACTCTCTGCGCATCCTCGCTGCCCTTCCCGAATTCAGAGAACAGAATGCCGTCACTTTCTCGTTCTTCCTCGAAGGATACGACAAACAGTGGAGTGACCCCGATTTCACTCACTTCAAAGACTATACCGGCCTGGCTAAAGGCACGTACACTATTCATGTGAAAGCTCATAATAGTGTGACAGGACAAATATCGGAAACGCAAATGGATATATGTATCCTGCCGGCATGGTACCAGACATGGTGGGCGTAT
>OMSQ01000024.1 GCA_900313805.1 uncultured Prevotella sp.
GACTACCGTGGCGAGGTGGGGGTGCTGTTGTGCAACCTCTCCGACACTCCCTTCACCGTCAACCCCGGTGAAAGGATAGCCCAGATGGTGGTGGCGCGTTATGAACAGGCTGTCTTCGTGCCCGTCGACACGCTGGACACCACAGCCAGAGGTGAAGGGGGATACGGACATACTGGTATAGGATGAGAAAGGTGAGGTCTTTTTTCTGCTGTCTGCGCCTTTGGATGGGGCTGATGGTGCTGAGCCTGGCAGTACAACTGCCGGCACAGGACGCTGTCGTGCCCACCGGTGACGATTCCTACTATCAGTACCTCTACATTGAGGCACTGCGACAGCAGGAATCAGATAACCATGATGCTGCGTTCGACCTCCTTAGCACCTGTCTGACACTGAGGCCTGATGCCGCCGAACTCTATTACCTCCTGGCATCATACTACGCCGTTTTTGACAGCAACAAATGTCTGGAGTTTATGCAGCGGGCTGCCGCACTCGACCCCTCAGACCATCACTACCTGGAGCGACTGGGTCAGTCGTACATCCATGCCAGAGATGTGCAGAGCGCCATCGACACCTACGAACGACTGTATGAAGTGAACCGCAAACGCTCCGATGTGCTTCAGGTACTGCTGCGCCTGTACGGATACAACAGCGACTATGCCGGCGTGGTGCGCACTCTCGACAGGATAGAAACCATAGAAGGCGACGGCGAGGAGACAGCACTGGCCAAGATGCAGGCATACGCACAGATGGGCAATCAGAAGGCTGAGTATCAGGTGCTGCAATCACTGGCCGACAAGCATCCCAACGACCTCAACTACCGTGTGATGATGGGCAACTGGCTACTGCGGCACGAAAGAGAGAAAGAGGCATACAAGATATACCGGCAAGTGCTGAAAAAAGAGCCAGACCATGTGGAGGCGCACCTCTCGCTCTACGACTACTACGGTGAGAAAGGCATGTACGACCAACAGCGGCTCACTGCAGAGCGACTGATGCTCAATCCCTCCACTCCTACGGAAAACAAGATCACCCTCATGCGCCAGGTCATTCAGTCCAATGAACGGGCACATGGCGACAGCACTGAGGTGCTGTCACTCTTCCACCGTGCCATGGCCATGCCACAGAAGAATGCCGACCTGGCAGAACTCTGTGCCGCCTACATGGAATTGAAGAAGATGCCGCGCGAGCAGGTTGACTCCATGTTGCGCTGCGTGTTGAAGATAGAGCCCGACAACGCCCCTATGCGCCTGCATCTCATTCAGAGGGTGTGGGGCACAGGAGATTACGATGAGGTGATAAGACTCTGCCAGCCGGCACTGAAATACAACCCCGACGAGATGGCATTCTATTACTTCCTCGGCTTGGCTCATTACCAGCATGATGAGCAGGATGAGGCCCTCGACGCACTCCGCAGGGGAGTAAGTCAGATAAATAGCGAGAGCAATAGCGAGCTGGTGAGCGACTTCTATGCCATCATGGGCGACATACTGCACCAGAAGGGCATGAACACCGAGGCCTTCGAGGCATACGACAGTTGCCTGCACTGGAAGTCCGACAACATCTCATGCCTCAACAACTACGCCTACTACCTCAGTGTGGAAGGCAAGGACCTCAGCCGAGCCGAACAGATGAGTTACCGCACTATTCTGGCAGAGCCAGAGAATGCCACCTATCTCGACACCTATGCCTGGGTGCTCTTCCGCCAGGGCAGGTATGCCGAGGCACGCGAATACATGGACCGCACACTCGCGGCAGATACAATGCCGTCGGCCACACTATACGACCATGCCGGCGACATATACTATCACATTGGGCAGACCGACAAGGCGGTGGACTTCTGGCAGAAAGCAGTGGAACAGGATGCCGACGCACTGATAGAAGAAAAAATAAGGAAACGAAAATACATAGAACGATGAAAATACGTAAACACGATATCTACACATGCCGCACTTTATGCGTGTGCATGCTGATGGCTCTGCTGACAGCCTGTGCCAGCAAGAAACATCTGAACCAGGGCAGTGGTGCCTCTGACCAGAAGCTGGGCAAGGAGATGACCATGGAGAAAAGAAACAATGTGGTAAGGGATGTCATAGCCCAGTCGGTCTATGCACGTAATATCGTGTCGAAACTTAAGTTCAGCGTCAGCATGGACGGACGCGATGTGTCGCTCGATGGCAAACTCCTCATGCGCCGCGATGAGGTGATAAGATTGCAACTGGCTCCCTTCGGACTGGTAGAGGTGGCACGCATTGAGTTTACTCCCGACGAGGTGCTTTTCATGGACCGCGTGCACAAAGAGTATGTGCGCGAGAAGTATAAGAACGTGAGTTTCCTGCAGCGCAACGGACTCGACTTCTATTCCCTCCAGGCGCTGTTCTGGAACCAGCTCTTCGTGCCGGGAGACAAGAAGGTGGGCGAGATGCAAATCGACAATTTCAAAGTCTATGATGCCAATCCGCGAGTGCTCGCGCTCTCACGCGGACCACTTCAGATATCCTGGTACGCACAGAAGGGCTCTTCTGCAGAAGGACGCATCCTGAAGACCGTGGCCCTGTATGATGACAGCAGCCACTCACAACTCACCTGGCAGTACGACCAGTTCAAGGCCCTCGGGCAAAAACAGTTTCCTACACAGCACCAGATAGATGTGGTGACCAATGCCACGAAAAAGGAGAAACATGCAACCGTGTTGCTGCGACTGGATAAAATGAACATGGACGACTCGTGGGATGCAGAAACCAAGGTGTCTCAGAAATACAAGAAAGTGGAACTTGACGATCTGCTCAAACAAATACTATGAATATCATGAAACATATTATATTGATCATATCCTTATTGCTCCTGCCGGTCACGCTTGAGGCACAACAGCATCGTGGCGGCAAGAAAGCCGTTGCCACACAACAGGCCGCCAAGGGAAAACAAGCCAAGGCACAACAGGGCAAGAGCCAGCAGAAGACACAGCCAAAAGGTCAGCAGAAGACACAGCAGAAAGGAAAAGGAAAGAAAAACGGCAAGCAGAAAGGCAAGTCGCAAACTTATACTACTGCCGAGATTCAGGGACTGCAGAGCCAGCGCAACAAGATACAGCAGGAGATTAAAAACCAGCAGGGGAAATTGCAGGCCAACCAGGCCGATGTGAAGAAACGACTGGAACACCTCATGGTGCTCAATAGCGAGATTGACGAGAAACAGAAGGATATCGACACATACGAGAACGACATAAAACATCTTGATGGCAACATCTCGCTGCTGCAGGCGCAAGTGAAGTCCTTGTCACAACAACTCGAGGAGAGGAAACAGAAGTACGTAAACTCCATGAGGTACATGGCCCGCCACCGCACCATACAGGACAAACTAATGTTCGTGTTCAGCTCGAAGAGCCTCTCACAAGCAGCCCGTCGACTGCGCTTCGTCAGGGAATACGCCAAGTATCAGAGGTTGCAGGGTGAGCAGATACGACAGAAACAGGAGGAACTGGGAGTGAAGAACCAGCAGTTGCAAACTGCCAGGAGCAACAAGAACAGTCTGCTCAACAAGGGTAAGCAGGCACACCGCGACCTGCAGACCAAGCAGAACGAACAGCAGCAGGCCGTGGAGGGACTTCGCCGTGAACAGAAGTCTATACAGGCAGTAATCAACGAACAGCAACAGAAGAACGTCAAAATCAATGCAGAGATAGACCGCCTGGTGGCCATAGAGGTGGAGAAGGCGCGGAAACGTGCCGAGGCCGAGGCTAAGGCTGCCGCCGAGGCACGCCGCAAGGCCGAGGCGGAAGCCAAGCGCAAGCGGGAGGAGCAGGCACGCAAGAAAGCCGAGGCCGAACGCCAACGTCGTGAGGAGGCCCGCCGCATAGCCGAGGCTAAGGCACGTGAAGCACGACTGAAGGCTGAGGCAGAAGCCAGGGCTCGTGAGGCCCGTGAGGCTCAGAGACGGGCTGAGGCCGAGAGGAAACGACTGGCCGAAGCGGAGGCCAGGGCACGTGAGCGCGAAGAACGTGCTGAAGCCCAGCGACTGGCTGCCCAGCGACTGGCTGCCGAACAGGAGGAGGCACGCCAGAAAGCCGAGGTGGAGAGAGCCCGTCAGGAGGCCCGCGAGGCCGAGGCCGCCCGACAGGCAGCAGAACGCAAGGCGTTTGCCGACGAACAGCGCCGACAAAGGGAGATGGCGGCAGAAGAGAAGGAAGCCGAGGCTCCCGTGTCAATGGTCTCTACTGTCGACCGAAAGATGAGTGGCAGTTTCGAAAGCAACAAAGGCCGACTGCCCATGCCCGCATCAGGACGGATAGTCAGTCACTTCGGACAGTACAACGTGGAGGGACTGACAAATGTGAAACTCGACAATAAAGGTATCAACATACTCTGTCAGCCTGGAGCAGCAGTGCGTAGCATCTTCGACGGCGAGGTGAGTGCGGTGGTCAACATCGCAGGACAGATGGTCGTGATGGTTCGCCATGGCAGTTACATAAGTGTGTACTGCAACCTCAAGAGCGTGAGTGTGAGAAAAGGACAGAACGTGAGCACACGACAGACCATCGGCACCGTCGGACAGGACAACATCCTGCAGTTCCAGTTGCGTAAGGAGACAGCCAAACTCAACCCTGAGCAGTGGCTGGGCCGCTGACAACATTCAACTGGTCGAGCAATACATAGTACGTGTCAAGGGCATCGTTTATCTCGCTGATGAGTATGTACTCATCGGCGGTGTGCGAGCGCGACGATTCACCCGGACCCATCTTCATCGAAGTGAAAGGCATGAGTGCCTGGTCGCTCAGTGTGGGCGACCCGAAGGGCGTCTTACCCATGGCGATGCAGCGTTTAACCAACGGATGATCCGTGTCGATGTGTGATGACTGCAGGCGTGTGCTGCGTGCCACCACCTTACTCTTCACATGTTCACTGATGAACTGCAGCACTTCGGTGTTGGTATAACATTCATTGGTGCGCACGTCAACCACCATGCTGCACTTGTCGGGCACCACATTGTGCTGTGTGCCAGCCGATATCATCGTCACATTCATCATCGTTCGCCCCAGTAGCTTGCTCTCGCGCTCGAAACGATAGTCGTGCAACCACCTCAGGTCATCCATAGCCTCGTATATGGCATTCACACCCTCGCACCTTGCAGCGTGTCCCGAGCGTCCGTGAGCGGTAATGTCAAGTACCATCAGTCCGCGTTCCGCCACCGCCGGCTGCATGCCCGTCGGTTCACCCACCAATGCCAGGTCCACGGCAGGCAGTTCAGACAGCACACGCCTGATACCATTCTCGCCTGACACCTCCTCTTCCGCCGAAGCCAGAAAGAGCAGGTTGTATGGCTGTGTGGTGTGCGAGAGACGGCTAAAGGTGAACAACAGCGACACCAGTCCGCCGCCACAGTCGTTGCTGCCCAGACCGTAGAGTCTGCCGTCTTCTATTGCCGGCTCGAATGGGCTGCGTGTCCACGATGCCACAGGGCGCACGGTGTCTATATGGGCATTGAGCAACAGGGTGGGCTTGGCTGTATCTATGGGCCATGCCTCACTCCAGATATTATTCGCACAGCGGTGCACGGGCTTATGCCACTCATTGAGCGTGGCAGCCATTATGTCTGCGGCAGCACTCTCATCGCGACTCACTGAGGGCGTGGCGATAAGTTTGGAAAGCAATTGTACGGCTTGTTCGGTATACATCTCGTTTGTCATGATGCAAAAGTA
>OMSQ01000197.1 GCA_900313805.1 uncultured Prevotella sp.
ATGCCGCTGATGACATTGATGGCATGGGTGCTCTTCTTGGAGAAGAGGTATCGGCGTGCTATATAGAAAGGGAAATTCATGACTTGAGGCAGGGTAGGGGAACAGTCATTTTTTCAGCAACTCGTCTATATGGTCTATGTAGTCGAGCGAGTCGTCTATGAAGAAGCGGAGTTCGGGGATGATACGCAACTGGTTTCTCACCCTTGTGCCCAGTTCGTAGCGTATAGTCTTCATGTTATTGTTCACATTGTTCACTATCTCCTCACCCTTTTCCGAGGGGAAGATGCTCAGATAGGCTGTACATATACTCAGGTCGGGAGATATGCGACAGCGAGTGACACTCACCATCACCCCGTGCATCATACGTGTCTGCGACTGGAAGATGAGGCTCAGTTCCTTTTGCAGCAGTCTTGCTATCTTGTTTTGTCTTGTCTCTTGCATTAATATCTTTAATCTTTATTATTTGTGTGCAAATTTATATAAAAATCCCTATATATGAACCTGTCGGGATAAAGAATTAAATTTTCTTTATATCACAAGACACAGAGGATACAAAGATTATATCTAATAATACTCCGTGAACTCAGTGACTCTGTGGTGATAAACGACCTTCGCAAAGCCATCATTTTTTCCTTATAAGCGTCAGTCCGTCGCGCAGGGGCAGTATCACCTTCTCCACCCTGTCGTCAGCAGCCACCAGGTCGTTGAATCGTCTTATGGCACATGTCTGGGCATCGTGGTCGTATGCGCTGTCGGTCACATGCCCGTCCCACAGCGTGTTGTCCACCACCATGAAGCCTCCATCTCGCAATACGCCAAGTGCCATCTCGTACATCTCTGGATACGTGCGCTTGTCGCCGTCCATAAACACCATGTCATACACCCTGCCGCTCTTGGGCGCAAGCACCATGGCATCGCCAATGGTCATCACTATGCGGTGGGCCGCTGGCGAATGGTCTATCCAATAGCGGGCGAAATCCTCCATCTCGTCATTCACCTCGTATGTGTACACTCTGGCATCATCGTCAAGAGCCTCGGCCATACAGATGGCGCTGTATCCGCTGTAGGTGCCTATCTCAAGTATGGCCTTGGGGCGTATCATGTGTACCAGCATGCGCAGCAGCCGCCCTTGCAGGTGTCCACTCACCATCCGCCCGTTGACCAGATAGCGGTACGACGCCCTCCACAGCCGATGCAGGTATTCTCCCTCGGCATCACTATGCTCCAGCACATAACGCTCCAGTCTCTCGTCGTCAGTCATGTTTAGTCCCGATAAGAGCCTCTATGGCCAGGCGGTAACTGTCGAGTCCGAAACCGCATATCACGCCTCTGCAGGCACCGCTGATCATGCTATGGTGGCGGAATTCCTCCCTTTGGTGCACATTAGATATATGCACCTCTATCACGGGCGTAGTGATGGCGCGTATGCAGTCATGCAATGCCACACTGGTGTGCGTATAAGCACCGGCATTAAGCACTATGCCATCGACAGAGAAGCCGCACTCCTGCATGCGGTCTATCAGCAGTCCTTCACTGTTGCTTTGGTAGTACTCTATCTCCACATCAGCATATCTCGCACGTAGGCTGGTTAGATATGTGTCAAAGTCGGAGCTGCCGTAAATTCCTGGTTCACGCCTGCCCAGCAGGTTCAGGTTTGGTCCGTTTACTATCAGTATCTTCATTCCACTGTATATTACTCACATGCAAAAGTAGTAAGAATGTGCGAAACATCAAAACATGACTTGGAAAAACCGTATATATGTTTTGTTATCTCTCCCGTTCTTCGTATTTTTGCACCTCGGAAACCATTAAAACATTATATCATGAACAGGATGAAGCACCTTTTAGTGTGGGCTCTCACACTCATTGCCTGCTCTGCTGCGGCACAATTGTCGTACACAGTGCCAATGGATGAAGCCGTGAAGACGGGTAAGTTGGACAACGGTCTCACTTACTATGTGCGCCACAACACCTATCCCGAGCACAGGGTCAATTTCTATATAGCCCAGCGCGTGGGCAGTATACAGGAAAACGAAGACCAGCGCGGCCTGGCCCATTTCCTGGAGCACATGGCATTCAACGGTTCTGACCACTTCCGCGGCAATGAGCTGATAGAATACTGCCGCAGCCTGGGTGTGGAGTTTGGTGGCGACCTCAACGCCTATACCGGTATAGACCAGACCGTGTATCGTATCTGCAATGTGCCTTCCACACGAGTGACAGCGCTTGACTCCTGTCTGCTCATCCTTCGCGACTGGTCGTGCGGACTGCTGCTCGAGGCCGACGAGATACAGAAGGAGCGTGGTGTGATACACGAAGAGTGGCGTCTGCGCACCTCCCCCATCATGCGCATGCTTGAGCGCAACCTTGAGGCTCTCTATCCGGGCAGCAAGTACGGCAGGCGCATGCCCATCGGTCTGATGGAGATAATCGACAACTTCGAACCACAGGTACTGCGCGACTACTATCATAAATGGTACCGTCCCGACAATCAGGCCATCATCGTGGTTGGCGACGTGGACGTAGAGCGCACCGTGGCAAAGATACATGAACTCTTCGCCCCTATTCCCCTGGCAGCAGATGCCACACCCGTGGTGAAGGAACCAGTGCCAGACACCCCACAGCCCATTGTGGTGATAGACAAAGACAAGGAACAGCGCACAGACATGGTGATGCTGATGTTCAAGCACGAGACTGAACCCGACAGCGTGAAGAGCGACATGATGTACCTCATGGCTTGCTATGTGAAGGATATGATAACAAGCATGCTCAACACCCGACTGCAGGAGGTGGCACTAGAACCCGACTGCCCCTTCATAAGTGCCTCGTGCAGCGATGCACCCTATATCCTCGCCCACACGGTAGACTGCTTCTCTATTGACGTAATGCCAAAGGAGGGCAAGACTATAGATGCAGTGCAAGCTGCCTATACCGAGGTGGAACGCGCCATGCAGCACGGTTTCACTGCCACCGAATATGCACGCGCACGAGCCGATTACCTCAGTCTGCTCGACAAGTCATACATAAACCGCAACAAGACCGAGAATTCCCACTTCGGTGATGCCTGCCGTGACCATTTCCTGAGCAATGAACCACTCACCTCGATAGAGTTCGACAAACAGGTGATGGACATGATGGCACCACAATTGCCTGTGGATGCTGCCAACGAGATGCTTCACGACCTGATAAGCCGCAACGACAGCAACGTGGTGATACTATCGCTCAACAACGAGAAAGAGGGTGCCACATACCCCACAGCGGAAGGTCTCTACGGAGCAATAAAGAAAGTGCGGGCACAGCAGCTCACAGCATGGGTGGACAATGCGAAGGACGAACCCCTTATTGCCAAGATGCCCGAAAAGGGACGCATAGTGGCCGAGGAAGAGAACACCACCCTGGGATACAAGAAATGGCAACTCTCCAACGGTGCCAAGGTGGTACTCAAGAAGACAGACTACAAGGATGACGAGATAATGATGCAAGCCTGGTCAAAAGGCGGCTCATCACTGCTTGGCGAAGAGGATATTGTCAACGCCTCACTCATGGGTGTCGTGGTGGCAGGCAGCAAACTCGGCGGCTTTACCAATACCGAAATGGAGAAAGCACTTGCAGGAAAACAGGTGTCAGTGTCATTTGTAATGGCCGACCAGCATGTAAACTTCCACGGAAGCACCACGCCCAAGGACCTGGAGACACTCATGCAACTGGTGTACCTAAACTTCACGGCGGTAGAGAAGGACGAGAAGACCTACAACACCATTGTCAACATGCTCGAAACCCAGTTGAAGAACAGGGCTCTGTCACCAGAAATCGCCTTCTCCGACTCTGTGTCAGCCACCCTCTACGACCATAACCCGCGCAAGGCATCAATCGACGTAGACAGGCTCAAGCAACTCAACTACGACCGTCTGCTCCAGATATACCACGAAAATACCGCCAATGCCGGCGACTATACCTTCATCTTCGTGGGCAACTTCGATGAAGGACAGTTACGCACCCTCACCGAACAGTATCTGGCCTCGCTGCCCGACAACGGTGTACGACGCACTCCACGCCCCGTGACAACATACCATCAGGGACAGGCCGTCAACCGCTTCACCAGGAAGATGGAGACAGCAAAGGCCAACTCGCGCATGTATTGGTACAACAACACCATACCATTCACTTTGGACAACCACATAAAGGCCGATGCCGCTGGTCAGGTGCTTCAGATGATATACCTGAAGAAGATACGCGAAGAGGCTTCTGCCGCCTATTCCGCCGGAGCCGGCGGTGGTGCCTCACTCAGTCTTGACAAGCCATGGACAATGATAATGGGTGTGTGCCCAATGAAGCCGGAACAGGCCGACGAAGCCCTCAATATCATGCGCACCGAGGCTAAGGCTCTGGGCGAGAGCGTAGATGCCGACATGCTGGGCAAAGTGAAGGAACTGATGCTGAAGCAGGCCGACGATAACGCACGCCGCAACAACTACTGGATGGGCATCATCCGCTCATTTGACGAATATGGAGTGGACCGCCACACCGACTACAAGGCACTGGTCAATGCCCTCACACCGCAGAGTGTGGCACAGTTTGTGCACGACACCTTCTTCACCAATGCCAACAGCGTGGAGGTGGTGATGCTGCCTGAAGAATAAACTATCTTTTTATTAACTCAATATTTATACAAACAAATGGCATATCTATTCACATCGGAATCCGTTTCCGAGGGACATCCCGACAAAGTAGCCGATCAGATAAGCGACGCGCTACTCGACCAGTTTCTGGCCTATGACGACAAAGCACGATGCGCCATAGAGACCTTCGTCACCACAGGACAGGTGATCATCATGGGCGAGGTTCATTCCGAAGCCTATATCGACTTGCAGACCATAGCCCGGCGTACCATCAACAACATCGGCTATACCAAGTCGGAATATCAATTTGACGGCAACAGCTGCGGCATACTCTCCGCCATACACGAACAGAGTGGCGACATAAACCGCGGCGTGGATCAGAAAGAAGAGAAAGACGACGAGGCCGACCGCCAGGGAGCAGGCGACCAGGGTATGATGTTCGGCTACGCATGTAACGAGACAGAGAGTTTCATGCCCATTTCCCTCTATCTGGCCCATCTCATCATGCAAACTCTGGCAGAGATACGCAAGGAAGGCAAGCAGATGACCTACCTGCGCCCCGACTCAAAGAGTCAGGTGACAGTTAAATACAGCGACGACAACGTGCCTGAGTGTATAGACACCATCGTGGTTTCCACCCAGCACGATGAATTCATGGACGATGACAAGCAGATGCTCGCACGCATCAAGGACGACGTGATTCACATACTCATGCCTCGCGTGAAAGAGCACATACACAGCGAGCAGGTGCTCAGTCTCTTCCATAACGATATCACCTATCATGTCAACCCCACAGGCAAGTTTGTCATAGGTGGTCCTCACGGCGACACTGGACTCACCGGCCGTAAGATTATCGTCGACACCTACGGTGGCAAGGGTGCACATGGCGGTGGTGCTTTCTCTGGCAAGGACTCGAGCAAGGTAGACCGTTCAGCAGCCTACGCTGCCCGCCACATAGCCAAGAACATGGTAGCTGCCGGTGTGAGCGACGAGATGCTGGTACAGGTGAGTTATGCCATTGGTGTGGCAAGGCCAGTGAGCGTGTATGTGAACACTTATGGACGTTCACATGTGTCTATGAACGACAGCGAGATAGCCGAGTGGATAAGAGAGCACATAGACCTGCGCCCGAAAGCCATAGAGCGCCGACTGAAGCTGCGCCAGCCCATGTATCTGGAGACCGCAGCCTACGGGCACATGGGACGCGAGAACCGAGTGGTGGAGAAGGTGTTTACCAGTCATTACCATCCCACTCGTCGCTTGCAGATAGAACTCTTCACCTGGGAGAAACTTGACATGGTGGAGGAACTGCGTAAAGCCTTTGGCATCAGGCACTGACCCTCATGCCAGCAGACAGCATCACACATAGCATCATGCACGCGGTCGACATGCGTCAGTATGTCGACACGCTTTCTATGCCTATGCTCCAACCCGCGGGCATAGGCGTAGAGGGTGACCCTTTGCCCTACCGTCTGGCCGACGATAGCAGCATCATCCTCATAGAGGTGCTATGCATGTTGTTCTTCCTCGCGGCCTACACACAATCGTGGCGTATGTGGAGCAGGATGATAAAGGGCTTCTTCCATGCCGAAGGACCTGCCCGCATCACAACCACACCCGACTCACTGGCCGAGCAGCATTTTCAGTGGGTGGCAGTGGCAGGCACCATCACCACCATGGCCACCATACTGTATTTTGCAGCACACGACCTGCGTCTGCTGCCTAAAACCGACCCACCCTCGTTGCTCTATCTCTTCACCTTCATCGGCGGCATGACACTATATTTCTGTGTAAAGGCATGCATGTACCTTGGGGTGAACTGGGTGTTTTTTGAAAGTAAAAAAAATGAACAATGGCTAAAGGCCTGGCTCTTCATCACTGCTATAGAAGGCATATTGACATACCCCCTTTTGCTGATATACCCTCATATAGGCATATCTCCTCGTGTTTTGCTCATTTCTATACTGATAATTGTCTTTTTCATCAAAATCCTAACTTTTTACAGGTCGTACATCATCTTTTTCAGGAGGAGTGGAAACATTTTGCATATTATTTTGTACTTTTGTGCGCTCGAAATGACGCCATTGGCCATCTGCTATGGACTGATGGTGCTTTACGACAATAAATTGACAATCATTTTTTAGGACACTGATGATAAAGAAGATCTTAGTTTCGCAGCCACAGCCCGACAGCGCGAAGTCGCCTTATTTCGATATCGCCGAAGAGTTTGGTGTGGAGTTGGTTTTCCGCCCGTTCATTAAGGTGGAGGGTATTACCGCCCGTGAGTTTCGCCAGCAGAAAGTGAGCATTCTCAGCTATACTGCCATAGTTTTCACCTCACGCCACTCCATAGACCATTTTTTCACATTGGCCAAGGAACTTCATGTCAACATCCCGGAAGACATGAAGTACTTCTGTATCACTGAGACCATCTCACATTACATACAAAAATACGTTCAGTACCGCAAGCGCAAGGTGTTCTACGGAAACACTGGCAAGATAGAAGATCTGGTGGCTATCATGTTGAAGCATAAAGCTGAGCGCTATCTGGTGCCCATGAGCAATGTGCACAACAACGCTGTACAGGAACTGCTCGATGCCAAGAAACTCACCCATCGCGAATGTGTGATGTATCGCACCGTGAGCAACGACTTCACCTCCGAGGAGGTGGCAGCCTTCGACTACGACATGATGCTCTTCTTCAGTCCTACTGGCATACACTCACTCATCAAGAACTTCCCCGACTTCAAGCAGGGCGACATACGCATAGCGGCCTTCGGTCCTGCCACTGCCAAGGAGGTGGCCGATCACGGTCTGCGCCTGGATCTGAGCGCTCCCTCTCCCGAATATCCATCCATGACCAGTGCTTTGCGTGCCTATTTGCAGCGCGAGCAGGGCGAGGAATAACCAGCATTGCCCTATGGCGGACAGCGGCAGATACACCCTGACCAGAGCCGAGCGCCTGCGCGGTATCAAGCGCATAGACGACTTATGGAATGGCACGGGGCACTCCATGACCGCCTTTCCCATACGCATGGTCTACATGCTCTCTAAGGCCGAGGCTGACGAGGCGCCACTGTCAATGATGGTCACAGTGCCCAAGCGCCTGTTTCACCATGCTGTGGACCGCAACCGCATAAAACGACAGATACGCGAAGCCTTTCGCCATAGCAAACATATACTCTCCGAGCACATAGCCGATGGCAAGGCCCTTCACATGGCGTTCCTCTGGCAACAGGCCCAACACTTGAACAGTAGTGAGGTGACAGAGCGCATGCAAGTACTGCTCCACCGATTGAGTGAGCGCCTATGAAGGTCGTCAGATACATGCTGCGGGGACTGCGTAGTGCTGTGGTGTGGCTCATGCTGCTGCCTGTACGCTTCTATCAGAAGTGCATATCGCCATTCACCCCCCCGTCGTGCCGGTTCACTCCCACCTGCTCGGAATA
>OMSQ01000025.1 GCA_900313805.1 uncultured Prevotella sp.
GGTGTGATGCGAGTGCTCAACAACCGCCACTGGGTGAGCGACGTGCTGAGTGGTGCCGGCATTGGCATGATTTCCGGAGAACTGGCATACGCACTGAGTGACGTATTGTTTAAGAAGCGTGGGCTCCTGCGCGGCGACATAAGTGGAGAAAAGAGCATCATAGACCATCCGTCCTTCTTCTCTGTATCCATGGGTATGGGCTTCGGCACACGAAAGCTCGATTTCGACTTGGAAAAATTTGATTTCGATGTCCTTGAAGGAGAAGACCAGGTGCTGAGAATGAAATTCGGCCTTTCCACGGCAGTAGGTGTAGAAGGCGCCTATTTCTTCAACAAGTATTTCGGTGTGGGTGGCCGTCTGCGCGTGAACAGCACTCCAATAAAAGGCTGGGAGAACATAGAAATGTTAGCATGGGCAGACTTGGCCAGTGCCCTCTTCGACGAGGAAAGCCAGTCTGATCCGTTGCTTCAGAAACTAATTAACGGGCAAGGCAATCCTGGCGACCCGAATTACAGTCCCGCTATAGTGGAAGACGCCAACTTCACCATTAAGAGTGACCACTTGACAGAATTTGCATACGACCTGGGTGTGTATTTCAACCTACCCCTGTCTAAGCGACTTGCACTGGGTTCTAAACTCCTCTTAGGCCGGAGCATCATGCAGGAAGTAGACCTGAATGCCACGGTGAGCGGAGGAAAGAGAACAATAGTTGTTGACGACAATTTTGAGCTGAAGGACGTGACCCTGCTGCCCGACACTTACACTTGCGAGTGGGACTACTTTACACTCGGCGGCAACAAGACCATGAAGGTGGGTACCGGTCTGTCGCTCACCTACGCCTACAAGGAGAACTATGCATGGCGGTTGTTCTTAGACTACGATTACACACGCAAGACCTATACCATGACCTACGACCCAGGCCAGTTCGTGATTGAATCTTGCGGACTTCAAGACAGAATCGCAGAAGGTGAGTTTGCAGAAAAGAACAGCATAAAGAAGGACCGCAACTCATTCATACTGGGCGGTTCTTTCACCATTTCATTCTAAACTTATCAATAATCAGAAAGAAAAAAATGAAAAAGACATTATTGTTGATTGCGGCCGTGATGCTGACAGCCATCTGCGCACAAGCTCAGATAATGAAGTCGGCCGATTTGGAGAAATATGCCAAGGAGCGCTACGGTGACAAGTGGCTCGATGCTGCAAAGAACCTGGCTTCAGGACTCACACTCGACAAGAACGGGAGTCTGACATACCAAGAGGTTGTTGAAGCACCTGGCAAGAGCAAAGAGCAGTTGTACGTAGCTCTCAACTACTGGGCAACAGCCACGTTCCGCGACCATCAGGCCATCACTCTCAATGACAAGGAGGCTGGTTGTATCATCATTTCTTCAACCATAGCCGGCATAGTGGATCATACTGGAACGATAAACAAGTATTCGGTAAGCATCACGCCTGTCATCCGCATAGACATAAAGCCCGGCAAGGTGCGCGTGACCTACACCGTGCAGAACTATGACATACTGAGAGACATCAGCGGTGGTTGGCTGACGCTGGCAGGCAGCGATGACCGGACATACGGCGACTCGAAACGCAAGAAGGACGACAAGACGAATGCACACCTCTATGACGAGCAGTGGGAGATAGGACACCACTATCCCTTCGTAGAGAAAGATGCCCAGAAGCGAACATGTGCCAAGGCACTGGTAATGACACACGCCTACTCTAACGCCATAATGGACAAGGTGGAAGAAGCCATGCGCAACGGCATAGTGGGCAACGAGAACGACGACTGGTGATAATACCCATATACACGAAGAAAGCCGCTGATTTCAGCGGCTTTCTTCGTGTTGGGAAGCAAAGAGAATAATACAATAAATTTGTTTTTGTGATGTAGGCGTAAAAGGAACGAAGAAATGTACGCTAATTTCAAGAAAAATTGTATATTTGCAAGGTGAATATTAACGATGCGCTTATGAGTACTCAGATGATGAACGAAAAGATTGCAGCCTATTTCAAGACACAACCAGTCTTGAAGGCATGGATTTTCGGCTCTTTCGCCCGTGGCGAGGAGAAGCCATGGAGCGATGTTGACATACTTGTACAGTACGATCGCCAACAACCCATCGGCCTCTTGAAAATAGCTGGAATGAAGGTTGATCTTGAAAACCTTCTAGGCAACGAGGTTGACCTCGTGGAAGAAGGAACGCTTCGCCCATGGGCTGTTGAAAGTGTTAACAGAGATAAGAGACTTATTTATGAGAGAGCATAGCAGAGACAGGGGGCGACTGGAAGACATTCCAAGCCGCGATGGATATTTCGGAAATCACAGGAATATCAATAGGGGAAATTGAAAGTCTTTAATATTGTTGATTTATGAAACAGAGGTATGCGGTAGTGGTGCTGTTTGTGCTTATTATACTTTCGGGCATGGTGAGTCTTAAGAGCTATCGAGTTACGGAGGAACTGGTAACAGAGGATTTAAACCAAGCTCTGGAGAAAGCTTTAAACCAACAGCAGTCGGACGTAATAAGTGCCGATACGATAAAAGTGTTCAACAGCCACCTGCGGATAGAAGCTCTAAGAGGGAAAGCAACGTTGGCTGTTGATACCAGACGAGAAGGTTTCTGTCCTCGTCCCCAAGTATCGACAGCGACAATTCTTTCGCTGTCAGACCAGCGGCCATCAATGGTGCTATGGTCGGTGGCCTTGCTTTGGGGGCTATTCTGCATGTATCAGCATAGACGAACTATGACACAGGGATTGTATGGCGGACTGGCGCTTCATGACGGACGATTCATTAACGCAAGTGGCAGTGTTTTGAAACTGACACCCATGCAACAGCAACTGATGGAGATGTTTTGGAGGTCGCCATCTCATCAGCTGTCAAAGACAGAAATCTGTGATACCCTCTGGCCCAAGAAACCCGATGCCAGCGAAACGCTATACACCCTCATCCATCGCCTGAAGCCCATCATCGAGGAATATTCTGACCTTAAAATCAAAGCAGACAGAAGGAATTCATACGAGCTGACTATCAGATAGATAACTTTCTGTCAGACAAATGTCAGACAATTATCAGGAAGTATTTCTGGCTGACGAGTCATCTCTTCATACCTTTGCTGGAAAAAAGCAAAAGTATGAAGAGATTATTGTTTTTGCCCCTTCTCGTCGCAATGTTATCAGTCCATGCTCAGGACATCAAGGAGGGAGAGACACTACAGGAAGTCACTGTAAAAGGTTCGAAAATTGTACAACGCGTGGATAGCCAAACCATCTATCCCACACGCCAGCAACTGGAAAGTTCTACCAACGGCTATTCACTCTTGTCAAAACTGACACTCCCACATCTGCGTATCGACCCCATGATGCATACTATCACTGCTCTTTCCAATCTCGGGAGTGTACAGGTACGCATTAACAACATAGTGGCATCGAAGGAAGACTTGCTTTCGCTCGACATGAACGCCGTCAAGCAGGTTGACTATATCGACAATCCCGGTGTCAGATATGGGGAAGACGTAGCATACGTTGTCAATATCATCGCTAAACACCCTGTAAGCGGATATGATATCGGAGCAGACCTGACCAACACACTCACTACCCTCAATGGCAATGAGAGCGTCTTCGGGAAATTCAATCTCGGCAAAAGCGAGTTGGGTGTAACCTATGGACTTGACTATAGCAACTTCAAAGGAACGAGACGGGAAGAACTGGCGACATACGAAATAGAGACGGGACAGACACGCGAGGTGCTCCGAAAGCAGACAGACGGACAGAACAAAAACCTGAGCCATAACATACAACTGACCTATAGTCTGAGCGACTCAACCAATGTGTTTCAGTCGAAACTCTTAGTACGGAAAGATATTCAGCCGCAGAGGGCTTGGAGCCTTGTGGGAGGTACGACGGAATACGAAGACTGCTCTTCATCCCGTACGTCATCGCCAGTGCTTGACCTTTATTTCCACCGTGACTTCGCCCGCCATCAATCACTGACAACCAATGTCGTGGGAACCTATATCAAAACTGACAGCTACTCAGAACATAATGAAGGTGGAGGTTACAGTTATTCTGTGGCAGGAAAGTCGTATTCACTGTGGGCGGAGGCCATCTATGAGAACGGGCTGAAACCCTTCACACTTTCACTGGGTACCCAATACGGACAACGTTATATCGACAATGTGTACGTTGGTGACGCTAACTCTACCAATAGTATGCGCTCTTCAGACATCTACCTCTTCGGGCTATTGAAGGGGCATCTTGGTAAACTCGGCTATATGGGAGGTTTGGGGATGAACAGTCGCTACTATCGTCAGGACGATTGGAGCAACCGTTTCTGGCTCTTTCGCCCTAAATTGACAGTATCTTACCCTCTAAGCAAACAGTTGAAGGTGAAGTACGATTTTGAAATATCTCAGCACATATCGCAAATTGCCCTCGTCAGTGATGTGTCAGTCAAGCAGAATGCCTATGAGACGCTGGTAGGCAATCCGAACATACATCCAAACCGTGTCACCTCGCACGACCTTCGACTGACCTATTCAACACATCGTTTGATGACAGAACTCCAGGGCTTTTGGCGACTGAATGCCAATTGTAATATGGAAAAATACTACCGAACGGACGGTCATTTCTATCAGACCCAGACAAATGCCGAGAACGAGTGCAATTTCTTTTTCATCCAGAGCTATAACCATTGGGAAGTCATACCAGAGAAGTTGTCTGCCACCGTATATGGAGGACTTTGGCGTTTCTTCAACATCACCGATGACTATAGCCACACCTATACGGCCTTCAATGGTGGTGCGAGCCTCGAAGCCTATCTGGGAAAATGGACACTGACAGCATACGCTGACAACGGCTGGCACTTCATGGAGGGCGAGCATCGTGGTCATCAGCCTGCCGCATGGTATCTGACAGTCTCTTATCGTATGAAGTCTGTCACCATTTCTCTTTATGCACAACATCCTTTTTGCGCAAGACCACTCAGCCATAAAGCAGAAATACTTAATCGTTATATCCACAAAGAAATATCACAGCACAGCCGCGATTTAGGCAACATGGTGACGCTCAATCTAACCTGGCATTTGTCCTCTGGTCGGAAATACAAGGATATTGAGCGAACGATGAACCATCGTGATACCGAGACAGGAATTCTTCAGAGCAATTGAAGAAATTCAACAAAACGGCATAGTGGGCAACGAGAACGACGACTGGTGAGAATACCCATATACACGAAGAAAGCCGCTGAAATCAGCGGCTTTCTTCGTGTTGGGATACCCGGACTCGAACCAGGAAAGGCAGGACCAGAATCTGCAGTGTTACCATTACACCATATCCCAATACATTGGCGCAATTCCCTAATTGCGTCTGCAAAGTTAGTGCGTTTTTTGTTATCATCCAAATTTTTCCTCATCTTTTTCTAAAAAAAATGAAAATACATGTGAAAAAGCACGTTTTTCGATACTTTTCATTAACTTTGCACGATAATACGCGACAATATCAGAGCTAACAAAATAAATGGAAGAAACAAAGGAATTAGTTAAATACATCACCAGCGGCATACAGGAGAAGAAAGGCCGCGGCATAGTGGTTGTGGACATGAGTGGCATAGACGGCAGCATCTGCAAGTATTTCGTGATTTGTGAGGGTAACTCGCCCATGCAGGTCGACGCCATAACCGACTCAATAAGCGACACTGTTCGCGAGGCACTGCATGAGAAACCCGTACGAGTGGTAGGACAGGAGAACGCCCTGTGGGTGGCCATGGACTATGTGGATGTGATGGTACATATCTTCGTGCCGGACATGCGCGAATACTACCACCTAGAAGATCTGTGGGAAGACGCCGCACTGACACGCATACCTGACTTAGACTGACAAAAAGCAAACCTAACAACAGAAAATGAGCAATACTACCAACAATAACAACAAGCCCAACATGCCTAAGTTCAACGTTAGTTGGATATACATGATTATCATTGTGGCACTGGGAATAATGTTCTTCACTGGTTCCACCGATGGTGCATCGGGCGTGAGCAGAGAGACATCATACGCCGACTTCAAGAAATGGGTGGAGCAAGGCTGGGCCTCTGAGATAGTAGTCAACAAGGACGAGAGCACGCTGAAGATGTATGTGGTGCCCGAGCATATACGCGACGTCTTCGGTGCCGGCACCGACAAGGTGGGCACCAAGCCCCACCTGCTTGTGGAGATAGGCAGCGTGGAGAAAGTGGAGGAGTTCCTAGACCAGGCTGCCTCCGAGGGTAAGTTCTCTGGCAAATACAGTTACGAGAACAAGCAGGGCAGCGACATACTCAACATACTTGTCAACATCCTCCCTCTGTTGCTCTTCGTTGGCATCTGGATATTCTTCATGCGTCGCATGGGTGGCGGTGGAGGCGTCGGTGGCGGCGGCGTGTTCAGCGTGGGCAAGAGCAAGGCCCGCATGTACGAGAAGGGACACGACCTAGGCATCACCTTCAAGGATGTGGCCGGACAAGAGGGTGCCAAGCAGGAGGTGCAAGAGATAGTAGACTTTCTGAAGAGTCCGCAGAAATACACAGACCTGGGTGGCAAGATACCCAAGGGAGCACTGCTCGTGGGTCCTCCGGGCACTGGTAAGACGCTGCTGGCCAAGGCCGTGGCTGGCGAGGCCGGTGTACCCTTCTTCTCTATGAGCGGCAGCGACTTCGTTGAGATGTTTGTTGGTGTAGGTGCCAGTCGTGTGCGCGACCTCTTCCGCCAGGCAAAGGAGAAATCGCCCTGTATCATCTTCATCGACGAGATAGACGCCGTGGGCCGTGCCCGTACGAAGAACCCCTCCATGGGTGGCAACGATGAGCGCGAGAACACCCTCAACGCCCTGCTCACCGAGATGGACGGCTTTGGCACCAACAGCGGTGTGATAATCCTGGCTGCCACCAACCGTGCCGACATGCTTGACAAGGCATTGCTGCGTGCCGGCCGCTTCGACCGACAGATCAACGTGGATCTGCCCGACCTGAATGAGCGCAAGCAGATATTCCAAGTGCACCTGAAACCAGTGAAGACCGACCAGACTGTAGACATAGACCTGCTGGCCCGTCAGACCCCAGGGTTCTCGGGTGCAGACATAGCCAATGTGTGCAACGAGGCTGCACTTATAGCAGCCCGTCGCAATGGCGAGAGCGTGGGCAAGCAGGACTTCCTGGATGCCGTGGACCGTATCATCGGCGGACTGGAGAAGAAGACGAAGGTGATGACCGCCGATGAGAAGCGGGCTATTGCAATACACGAAGCCGGCCATGCCACCATATCATGGTTCTGCGAGCATGCAGCCCCCCTGGTGAAGGTGACCATCGTGCCACGCGGACGTGCCCTCGGTGCAGCCTGGTACCTGCCAGAAGAGCGACAGATCACCACCAAGGAGGAGATGCTCGACGAGATGTGTTCCCTGCTCGGCGGGCGTGCAGCCGAAGAGTTGTTCACCGGCCATATATCTACTGGAGCCATGAACGACCTGGAGCGTGCCACGAAGAGCGCTTACGGCATGATAGCATACGCAGGCATGAGCGACAAGCTGCCCAACATCTGCTATTACAACAACCAGGAGTATCAGTTCCAGCGCCCCTACAGCGAAACCACCGCCAAGGTGATAGACGACGAGGTGCTGAAGATGATAAACGACCAATACGTCAGGGCGAAGCAGATACTGAAAGAGCATGAAGAGGGGCACAACGCACTCTCACAACTGCTCATCCGTCGCGAGGTGATCTTTGCCGAGGACCTGGAGAAGATCTTCGGAAAGCGCCCCTGGGTGAGCCGTTCACAGGAGATAATGGCAGAGCGCGAACTGGAGAGCGACGGCGAGGAAGGCACTCCGCCACCTTTCGGTACAGAAGAGAATAAAGACGCATGATAACCTTACTGATATGAGCGGAAAGATACAGAATCTGATAGTTCGCACCATTACCGGTGTACTATTTGTGGCAGCCATTGTGACCTGTTTTCTCAAACCCACGGCCATGATACTGCTCTTCGCACTCGTCACAGGGCTGACGATATGGGAGTTTACCGGACTGGTGAACGAGATAGAGAACGTGCACACCAACCGCTTCATCTGCACGGCCGCCGGTGTGTATTTCTTCCTGGCTGTGGCGGGTTTCTGCACGGGCTTCACTCCAGCCACGGCATTCATCCCCTACCTTCTCACTGTGAGCTACCTTATCATCAGCGAACTCTTCCTGAAGGCTCCCAACCCCATACACAACTGGGCTTACACCATGCTCAGTCAGATGTACATCGCCCTGCCCTTTGCCACGCTCAACATGCTGGCATTCCAGAGCGGGAACGACGGACTGGCCTCCTACAACCAACTGCTACCCCTGAGCGTGTTCATTTTCCTTTGGGTGAACGATACTGGTGCATACTGTGCCGGTTCGCTCTTTGGCAAGCATAAGCTCTTCCCCCGCGTGTCGCCAGCCAAGAGTTGGGAAGGCAGCATCGGCGGTGCCGTCTTCGTGCTCATCGCCGCCGCCATCATAGGCCATATCGAGAGTGCCAACATGGGCGACGGAGCACTGAGCATTGTGGTATGGATGGGTCTTGGACTGGTGGTCGTGGTGTTTGGCACCCTTGGCGACCTTGTTGAGTCGCTCATGAAACGCACCTTGGGCATCAAGGACAGCGGCAACATTCTACCCGGTCATGGTGGCATGCTCGACCGTTTCGACTCATCACTGATGGCCATTCCAGCATCGGTGGTCTACCTCTACACCCTCACGCTGCTGTAGTCGATGAAGTTGTTTTTCATCGTTTTTCTGATTATCATCATAGCCACACTGTCCTACGTATCGTGGCACGTATGGCATGTGCTGCCCTTGCCGCGCTGGCAGCGGTGGACCGTGGTGGGCATACTCATAGCCGCCTTCTGCACCGCTTTTCTCAACCTCGGCGTCACCGACCGCCTGCCCATGTCCCTGGCCACATGGTGCTATGAGACAGGATGGTCTATGTTCATAGTAATGCTCTATCTGTGCATCATCTTCTTGGTGCTCGACCTAGGCCGACTGTGCCATCTGGTGCCCCGCGAGTGGTTGCACGACAACCCCTGGACTAGCGGAGCCATAGCCGTGCTGCTGACCGGTGTGCTCATCTACGGCAATCTGAACTATAAGCATAAAGAGCGGGTGGAACTGACATACACCACTGGCAAGCCTTTAGACCGTGATTACAAGATAGTGATGCTCAGCGATTTGCATCTGGGGTATCATAACCGCAGGGCCGAATTGGACCGCTGGGTGGAGATGATAAACGCCGAACAGCCCGACCATGTGCTGATAGCCGGCGACATCATCGACATGAGAATCCGTCCGTTGATAGAAGACCACATGGCAGACGGACTGCGTGACATTCAGGCTCCTGTCACTGCCTGTCTGGGCAACCATGAGTATTTCAGCAGCCACCCCAAAGCACTGCGATTTTTCAAGGAGGCAGGTATACAACTGCTTCGCGACAGTGCCATGCAAGTTGGGCCCTTTACCTTCATAGGCCGCGATGACAGAATGTACAGGCACCGCAAGGATCTGAGGCTGCTCACCGAAGGTATAGACAGCGCCACCTACACCATACTTCTCGACCACCAGCCCTATCATCTGGAGGAGGCAGAACAGTGCGGCATAGACCTGCAACTGAGCGGTCACACACATGAAGGACAGGTATGGCCCATCTCATGGATCACCCATGCCCTGTACGAATGTGCGTACGGTGAGTGGCAACGTGGCTCCACCCACTATTACATAAGCAGCGGTATGGGCATCTGGGGAGGTAAGTTCCGCATAGGCACCCAGTCGGAATACGTGGTGATAAACATAAAGCGCAGCCGTTGAGGGGCCGCGCTTTCTTATAGCCATGACAGGTAGTGGCTAATACTTGCTGCCGTCGAGCAGCATGTCTGCCATTTTTTTCATGTTTTTGGCATGCTCCAGCACCTTGGCACCCTCCCCTTTTGCAGATTTCGGGTCGGCCTTGATGAGTTTGCCGTTGCTGAAATAGAAGCGTTTCACTATAGGTGCATCCGAATTGCACTCATCGTTTTGCAGAGAGAATATCAGTTTGAATGTCTTGATGTCGTACAAATATTCCCTGTAGTACTTCCTTGCAGCGATATTAAAAGACTGGGTGATGAGTACCGCGTCGTAGGTATTGAAATAATCGTCCATGTCCTGGTGGTGCTCGGCATATATCGTGATGTCGTTGTCCTGCGGTCCTGTAGCACAGT
The DNA here is from genome assembly GCA_900313805.1 of uncultured Prevotella sp. Lineage (GTDB taxonomy): Bacteria > Bacteroidota > Bacteroidia > Bacteroidales > Bacteroidaceae > Prevotella. The sequence goes on from OMSQ01000025.1 coordinate 10,265, forward strand.
AGTTTGCCTTTCCCTTCACAGTCACTATGCCCATTCCCCCTTCGTATGGCGAGAGGTCAGACGCAGCCCTTGCCTTCACTTCCTGGTACACCTTACGAATCTTCTGCACCTGCTGTTCCACATTCTGTGCCATGGCAGTCACCGACACCATGACAGCAAAAAACAATATCAGTTTTCTCATAGTCTATGGTTTTTAGTTTCTGGTGGTAAAAATAGTCAGAAAAAGTCAGAATAACAAACTTATGTGGTTTTTTTGGTCGAATACTATGAAATTATTACCTTTGCAAAGAGAAAACTGATAATTACACAAAGGAAAGGATAATAGTTTGGACAAGAAGACTGTAAATGAGACGATGATGCGTAATGTGGACCTGCTGTCACGACTTACAGACCAGGAGGTGAGCATGATGCCACATGTGGA
>OMSQ01000188.1 GCA_900313805.1 uncultured Prevotella sp.
CTAGAAAATCTAGAAAATCTAGAAAATCTAGAAAATCTAGAAAATCTAGAAAATCTAGAAAATCTAGAAAATCTAGAAAATCCGAGCACAGTGCAAAATGAAAAACTTCGTCTTTCATTTTGCATTGTGCTCGCTTATTCGTACTTTTGCCCAAATAATTACATTTTGTGCAAATGATATTACTGAGTTTTGACACAGAGGAGTTTGATGTGCCCCGCGAACACGGTGTAGACTTCTCATTGGATGATGGGATGAAAGTTTCCGTTGAGGGCACCAACCGCATACTCGATGTGCTGAAAGACAATGATGTGAAGGCCACCTTCTTCTGTACTGGCAATTTCGTGCGCGAGGCGCCCGACACCATACAGCGCATCATACGCGAGGGTCATGAGTTGGCCTGCCACGGTGTAGACCACTGGAAGCCACAAGAGAGCGATGTGCGCGAATCGAAAAAGATTCTTGAAGGTGCCACCGGAATACAGGCATACGGTTACCGCCAGCCACGCATGTTTCCCGTAAGCGATGAGGAGATATCAGCCGCAGGCTATCTGTACAACTCCTCGCTCAACCCAGCTTTCATACCAGGCCGCTACATGCACCTGAACTCGCCCCGCACCTGTTTCATGCAGGGCGAAGTAGTGCAGATACCTGCCTCGGTCACTCCCTGGCTGCGCTTCCCACTGTTCTGGCTCTCACTGCACAACCTGCCTCAGTGGCTCTACCACCGCATGGTGCGCCGCGTGCTGCGCCACGACGGCTATTTCGTCACCTACTTCCATCCGTGGGAGTTTTACGACCTCAAGGAGCACCCTGAATTCAAGATGCCATTCATCATACGCAACCACAGCGGCCGTCAGATGATGGAGCGTCTGGATGCCCTCATACGCATGCTAAAAGAGAGAAATCACACCTTCGTCACATACACACCTTTTGCGAAGGAGCAGAAGGCAAAACTAACTCAGCAGAAGTCATGATACTACTATCCATCGTATCGCCGTGCTATAACGAGGAGGACGTGCTGGAACAGTCGGCCAAACGACTGGATGCACTCTTCGATGAACTCATAGAGAAGAGGAAGATAGCACCCGAGAGTTTCGTTCTCTTCGTCAACGACGGCAGCCGAGACCACACCTGGGATATCATATCCCGTCTGCATGCCGACAACCCCCGTTTCAAAGGTCTGTGCCTGGCACGCAATGTGGGACACCAGTACGCTATCATGGCCGGCATGATGCAAGCCAGGGAGATGGCAGATGCCGTGGTCACCATAGATGCCGACTTGCAGGACGACCTGAATTGCATAGAGCAGATGATTGACTCATACGACGAGGGTTACGACATAGTATATGGCGTGAAGGTGTCAAGAGAGGCCGACCCCGCCCTGAAGCGCATGACCGCAGTGGCCTTCTATAAGTTGCAACGCAAGATGGGGGTGGACAGCGTGTTCAACCATGCTGACTTCCGCTTCCTCAGCCGCCGTGTGCTCGATGCCCTGTCGCAGTATACAGAGCGCAACCTGTATCTGCGCGGTCTGATACCTCTCATCGGCTATTCCTCCACCACAGTCGACGACCATATCTCGGAGCGTCAGGCAGGCAAGTCTAAATACACACTGAGCAAGATGCTCAATCTGGCTCTCGACGGCATCACGTCATTCTCCGTGAAGCCCATCTACTATATCATGTACACGGGCATTGCCTTTATCTTCATCAGCATACTCATAGGCATATATGTGCTGGTATCACTCATCATGGGCACGGCCGTACACGGCTGGGCCTCACTCATGCTCAGCATCTGGCTGGTAGGAGGTGTCACTCTGCTCGGCGTGGGCGGCGTAGGCATATACATAGGCAAGATGTACAACGAGGTGAAACACCGGCCGTTGTACACCGTAAAGGAATTTCTCGACTGAAGACTCCGACAGAGAACTGTCAAGGGCAGGTATAGGTTGTTTCTACCTATACCTGCTTTTCAAATTTCAGCATCAGCATGGGCTGACCCGACACGCGTTTTTCGCCCGTGTCGTACACCTGACTGAAGCGGTACCCCTCCTTCTCAAACTTTGGTAGCCACCGCTCTGCATCCTCAGTGCCTATTATCAGGTATCCGCTCTGAGGCTTGGCAGTATGGAAGTTGCCCACTCTGTCATGCAGGTAGAAGTTGATCTCAAAATAATGCACGGGGTCGCCCTTGGCCAGTACGCCGTCTTCTATAAACTCATACAGTGCTCCCTTGCTCGCGGGTGCTATCTGGTCTATCTGCTCAGCCACGCTGCGCACCGACTTGGCGTTGAGTGCCGCTGGTTTGTATATGCTGTCTACATGGAGATAGATGGCCAGGATAAGCATCACCAGTCCCAGCACATTGCGCTTGCCACGCCACCAGGCCACCAGTATGAAAGTGCCAAAGGCCAGAAGTGCCCACTGCCACCAGGCACCTGCCTGCTGCAGAGACAACAAGGTGGAATAATTCTGGAACCCGTGACGGCCGTGGAACCAATCGGGGTTGATATCTATGAATTTCAGTACAACGAAAGCCAGTGCGCAGATAAGTCCTACAATGGAAAGGAAACCGCCATAGCCCTTGATGATGCCACGATGATGGCGATGAACCCAATACAGCAGACGGGCAAGGAAATAGCCTATGAAAGGATAGATGGGCATGAGATACACGCTGCGCTTGCTCTGCGGGAACATGTAGAAGAGCAATATGACAAATATGGAGAGGGCAGAGAACAGGTCTACCGGATCGACGGTAGAGAGCGAGAACTTTGGTTTCTTTATTCCCTTCCACTTCACCACGAAGAGGGTCATCAGTGCCAGCACCACCCACGGCAGGTATCCCACCGCCAGTGTCATGAAGTTGTAATACCAGGGTTCCACACACGACTCATAACTCATGGTACTCGTCATCCTGCCTACGTTCTCTTCCAGCACCAGGTCTATGAATTCCTGTCCTCCCTGCTGCCATGCGGCATAGTACCACAGGGCGGGGAGTATGAGCGAGAGTACGCCGAATGCGAGCATGCTGAAAAAGGCGCGGAAGAAGTTCACCTTACGGCACAATAGAAACAGTCCCATCACCAGACAGGGTAGCAGCGAACCAATTGGCCCCTTGGTCAGGGTGCCCAGACTCATACACAGTATGGCGAGTAACGGCACGCCACGCATGCCTCGCTCCCACCAACGATACAGCAGCAGCATGGCACCCACGATGAAAGCAGTGAGCACCATGTCTACACGGCAGTTAAAGCCCTGACGGTGCAACTCCCACGAGGTGAAGGCCACAAGGGCTGCGACGAAGGCCAGCAGGCCGTTCTTGCGACGACGATAGAACACATATATGCCGACTGTGAGCAGGATATAGGCCAAGGCTGAGGGCACACGCGAGGAGAACTCGTTCACCTCACCCATCACCACACTCACGGCAGCTACTGCCCAGTAAAAGAAGGGAGGCTTGTAGGCCATCTCACCCACGCTGTTGCGCGGCAATATCCAGTTGCCCGACTCTATCATCGTGTAACTCACTATACTCTCTCGTGGTTCTCCCTTGGTGTTGTATTCGTATATCCCAAGAAAGGGTATCACGGTGAGTACGCATACCAGTATCAGAAACCACAGTGTCTTGTTGTTGTTCATATCGTGCTTGTGTGTATAGTTTCTATATCGTGTGCAAAATTATACAATTTTCCGAATAATCATCGCTCATAAAATGAAAAAACAACCGCAGGCCACTCTGCCTGCTGCCGCAGCCAGCACTATCAATACCATCATCACCTCCGTACGGCGGTTCACTGCCACCGCCTTTCGCATATCATCGGTGCTCAACGGGCGCGGGTTGGTGCCTATGTATGGTTTGTCGAACACTTCACCAAAGTAGTAGTGCGGGCCGCCGAAGCGACAGTCGAGTGTGCCAGCCAGTGCAGCCTCGGGGTAACCGCTGTTGGGCGAAGCATGGCAGCGTCCGTAGTGCCACACGAAGGACAGCAGACGCGGACGGCCTGCTACGAGCACCATCAGCACTGCCGTGAGGCGTGCAGGCAGGTAGTTGGCAACATCATCGATATGTGCCGCCACACACCCGAAGGCCTTGTAGCGCTCCGTGCGGTAGCCAATCATAGAATCGAGGGTGTTCACCATCTTGTATGCCATCATGCCGGGCACACCCAGCAGTGCCCACCAGAAGAGGGGTGCTATCACCCCGTCGCTCAGGTTCTCCGCCAGTGTCTCAAGGGCGGCGGTGCGCACCTCGTGGGCAGTGAGCTGCTGTGTGTCGCGCCCTACTATGCGTGCCACCTGACGGCGCCCCTCGTCGAGCGAGCGGTCGAGAGCCAGGAACACCTGTCGCACTTCACGAATGAGTGTTGTGCCTGCCAGAGAATAAAACACCAGCAGTGCCTGAACCACCACCGATACCTGCCAGCACCACAGGGCGAGGTAGTAGCACAGTGCCCATGTCAGAGCAAACACTGTCAGGATGAGCAGCACAGCCATCAGTGCGCCTTTCAGTCGGCGGTGGCTGCCATGGTTCAGGTGGTGCTCGCCCCAGGCAATCGCCTTGCCAAACCACACTATGGGATGTGGAAGTGAGGAGGGGTCGCCGAGAGCCAGGTCGGCACACCAGCCTCCAATGAGTGGCGCCATGGCATATATATATTCCGTCATCTGTCTTGTGCTATAAATTGTGTTATGGCCTCAGCCAGGGCATCATCTGCCTCTGGTGTTAATGCCGCCACACGGAAATGCCGTGGTGTGAGCGTGGGGAAATTGGACGCGTCGCGTATGAGCATACGGTGTTTCGTAGCGAGGTATTCCTTCAGCGACGCGGCATTATGTCGGTGGAGGACACAGAGGCAGAAGTTGGTATCGCTCGGCTGCACGGTAAGCCCCTCTACCTGCGCCAGCCTCTGCTGCATACGTTGTGACTCGGCCAGGTACGCTTCCTTGTCTGGCACCGCAGGAGTCCCATGTTCCACCAGCCACTCGCCAGCCAACAGAGGCAGTGCGCCGATGGCCCAGGGACGTGTGAGCGAGCGCAGCGGTGCCAGGAGCGGTGCGGGGGCTGTGATGTAGCCCAGTCGCAGTCCGGGCACGGCATAACGCTTGGTCATGGAGTGCAACTGCATCACGTTGCCCATGGCAAGGGCCTGGGCTGCAGTGGGAACAGGGCGCAGTGTGTAGTCCTCGTACGACTGGTCTATCACCAGCCATCGACTGCGGCGGGCCATATCTTGCAGTTGCTCTATGGTCAGCACCTCACCCGTGGGGTTATTAGGACAACATATCCATGCCAGATGGCCGTGATCGGCGGCGACATAACGCATGGCATGTGAGGCATCCCCGTATTCGCTGAAGGTGGGATGATAGACAGTATAGGTGCCAGCCAGCGGTCGATAGGCCTGTGCAATGAGGTATATGGCCTCGGTAGCACCATTGGTGACCATCACTTCAGCCGTGTCTATGCCGTGGTACCTGGCAAGAGCCGCTTCCAATCGTGCAGGTGTGGGGTCGGGATAGTGGCGTATGGTGTCTATGTGTTGGCACAGATACTGCTCCAGCGCGGACAGGTCGGCCGCACCATAGATATTGGAACTAAAGTTATAATCTATGTTCCCATAGCGGTATATGTCGTCGCCGTGCCCTTCAGTCATCGCCTCGGAGTATCTGATATATCTTGTCCATGTCTATGTATCTCCTCACATGCTCGGCCAGCAGGTCGTACTGCTCTTCCTTGTATTTCTGATAGTCGAACGGTACCTTTCCCGCCTCTATCTTCTCTTTATGGGGGTCCAGCAGCATGTCGACAAAGGTCTGATTGTCGAGTATGCCGTGCAGGTATGTGCCCATGCAGCGCTCGCTCGCCTTGTATCCGTCATGTCGGCCGTCGGAGAGTATGGCCAGTGGCTGCTCTGCTGCCCCCTGGCATGGTGTGGTGTCGCCCTGGTGTATCTCGTATGCCGTGCCCCACTGGCAGGTCACCTGACGGGTCACCTTGGTTCCGTTCATGCGCGTGGTCACAGGGAGTAGTGCCAGTCCAGGCAACCGTTCTATCGGCCCCTCCACATGGTCTGGGTCGCACACCTCCATGCCCAACATCTGATATCCGCCACAGATACCCAGCACCGTGGCACCCTCGCGACAGGCACGCACTATGGCCTGTGCACAACCGTTTCGGCGTAGTTCCACCAGGTCGTCAAGGGTCGACTTAGTGCCTGGCAGTATGATGATGTCCGACTTCCTGATATCATCCACATTGTTGGTATAGAACAGATGTACCCTTTCATCATGCTCCAGCGCGTCGAAGTCAGTGTAGTTGGATATGTGTCTGAGCATCACCACTGCCACGTTCACCTTACCATGTTCATGCTGGAGTGATTTCTGAGTGAGTGCCACGCTATCTTCCTCTTCTATGTGAATGTCGCGGAAGTATGGCACTACGCCCACTACGGGTACGCCACATATCTCTTCGAGCATGCGCCGTCCGTCGTCGAAAAGGCGGAGGTCGCCACGAAACTTGTTTATGATGATGCCGCGGATGAGTTGGCGGTCTTCTGGTTGCTGCAGTGCTATGCTGCCGTATGCAGATGCGAACACGCCGCCACGGTCTATGTCGGCCACGAGCAGCACGGCGGCATCTGCATAGCGTGCCATGGGCAGGTTCACCAGGTCGGTATGTCTGAGGTTGAGTTCAGATATGCTGCCGGCTCCCTCCATAACTATGGGGTTGTAGCGTGCCGCCAGCCTGTCGAATGCCTGTTGCACCTCTTTTTTGAAGTCTATGTCGCCTTGTGTGCCCCGTCGCCAGTAGTCGTATGCGCTGCGGTTGCCCAATGGCACGCCGTGGAGCACCACCTGACTGGTGTGGTCGCTCTGTGGCTTGAGCAGCAGGGGGTTCATGTCGGTATGGCAGGGAATACCGGCAGCCTCGGCCTGTACGGCCTGTGCGCGGCCTATCTCCAGACCCTCGGGCGTGGCAAAGGAGTTGAGTGCCATGTTCTGTGCCTTGAATGGTGCAGGATGATAGCCGTCCTGACGCAATATGCGGCAAAGGGCAGTGGCTATCACGCTCTTGCCCACATCGCTGCCTGTGCCTGCCAGCATCAGCGGTCTGAGGTGTGTGTCACGGTGTGTCATGGTCGGTGAAGAGTAATGTCAGTGCTGTCTGTATGGATGTGGGAGAGAGGTGTGTGTAACTGGCCAGCACCCTGCCGTCGAAGAGCACGGTGGTTGGTACGGCTCGTCCTCGGGCATCGTACACTTGACAGGCGGTAGGTGGCTGTGGGTCCAGGAAGCGGGTGTAGTGAAACTCATGGCCACGCATCTCCTTGCCACAGAGGGTAAACTGCCGATAGCCTAGCGCCAGTCGGCGGTCGGCCTGTCGTGCGGTGATGCCGTAGGGCAGCACTCCACACATGGGAAAGGCACTCTCATCGGTCACAATCTCGCGACACAGGTACATCATTCCCCCACACTCGGCTATCACACGCCCGCACTGCAACGCATAGCGGAGTATAGCATCACGGGTACCAACGGCCCTGGAGAGGGCATCAAGATGTTTCTCTGGATAACCGCCGGGCAGGTACAGCAGGTCCACTCCCCGCATGTCGGGCACCTCGGCCTCGGGGTTGAAGTAGCGCACGTTGCCCAATAGGTCTATCGCCTCCTGATAGATGAAGGAGAACGACTCGTCGGTGCGTGCTATGAGAGTTGTAACAGTCTTTCCCATCTCACATGTTTTTCTATAAGTGATATCAGCGGTGCCACGGCAGCCTGATGACTGAAGTCCAGTCCCAGGTAACGTGAACCATGCTCCAGGCTGTC
>OMSQ01000076.1 GCA_900313805.1 uncultured Prevotella sp.
AGTTCTGCAAGGAACTGTTGTGTCACTCCGAAGAATTTATTCAGGCCGCCGTCGGTGCGGTCCTCCATCACTATCGACAGACCGCTGCTCAACGAATAGCCAGGTATCATGGGCGGTGCGAAGGCCAGGATTTGTGCATCCTTGATAGATGCCGTCTGTTTGTATATCATGCCCAGCACAGCCATAGCACCCTCGGTAATGCCACGCTCGCTGAATGGTTTCAGTTTTATGATAAACGTGGCCTGGTCGGAACCCTGACCAGCTATGAAGTTATATCCTTGTATCTGCTCGCGACTCTGTATGGCCGGGTTGGATGCCAGCATGGCATCCACCTGGTCTATCACCTGGCGTGTACGTGCCACACTGGTAGATGGAGGCATTGAAATAGTGCAGAAGAGAGTGCCAGTATCCTCGTCGGGCACCAGACCCGTCTTGGTGGTCTGCATGGTCCACGCCAGAAGTCCTACACCTGCCAGGATAAGGATAAATGTAATTATAGGCTTGCGCACTATACGCTCCACGCCCTTCTTGTACTTGCCCATTATCTTATTGTAGGAAGTATTAAACGAGGCGTGGAAGCGGTCTATCCTACTCATCTTGCGCTCGCTGCCATCCTCGTTCTTAGGTTTGAGGAATATGGCACATAGAGCAGGCGAGAGCGTGAGGGCATTCAGAGCCGAAATGAAGATAGACACTGCCATGGTGACACCAAACTCGCGATAGAACGTACCAGAGGTACCACCGATGAACGACACAGGTATGAACACCGAAGCCATGACCAGCGTGATGGAGATGATGGCACCCGATATCTCGTTCATGGCATCAATAGCAGCCTGCTTGGCACTCTGATATCCCAGGTCCAACTTGGCGTGCACTGCCTCTACCACCACGATGGCATCGTCGACCACGATGGCGATGGCAAGAAGCAAAGCCGAGAGGGTGAGCAGGTTGATAGAAAAACCGAAAATCTTCAAGAAGAAGAAAGTACCGACGAGCGACACAGGCACAGCGATGAGCGGTATCAGTGTGGAGCGGAAGTCTTGCAAGAAGATATACACCACAAAGAACACCAGCAAGAGAGTGAGAAACAGCGTCTTGACCACTTCCTCGATAGAAGCATAGAGGAATTCTGTCACGTCATAGTTGATGCGGTATATCATTCCCGGCGGGAAGAACTTCGCCTGTTCAGCGAGCACAGCCTTCACTTGTTTGGCAATATCGTTGGCGTTTGATCCAGCCACTTGCTGAACCATACCCATCACAGACGGTTTGTTGTTGTTGCGCATCGACACGGAGTATTGCAGTCCGCCTAATTCAATCTTTGCCACGTCTTTCAACAGCAGAGTCTGTCCGTTCTGAGTACTGCTGATGATGATATTGCCGTATTCCTCTGCCGTCTTCAGTCGACCGCGATACCTCATCACGTATTCGTATGCCACATCACTCTGCTCGCCAAACGAACCCGGTGCGGCCTCGATGTTCTGTTCTGCAAGGGCAGCAGAGATATCGCTTGGCATCAGTCCATACTGCTTCATCACGTCGGGTTTGAGCCATATACGCATGGAGTAGGTTTTCATACCTGGACTCATCACGTCGCCCACGCCCTGTATACGTTTCAGAGCCGGCACTATGTTGATGTTGGCATAGTTGGTTAGGAATTCATCATCGTATCTGCCATCCTCGGAGGTGAGGGTATACATAATCACCTGGGATGTCTGTCTCTTCGTCACAGTCACGCCCACGCGTGTCACCTCGGCAGGCAAGAGGGCTTGCGCCTGCGACACACGGTTCTGCACATTCACTGCACACATGTCGGCATTGGTACCTTGCCGGAAGAGCACAGATATACTGGCCGAGCCCTGATTAGTGGCCGATGAGGTCATGTATGTCATGTTCTCCACACCATTGATACTCTCCTCCAGCGGGGCGAGCACCGAGTTTTTCACGGTCTCGGCATCTGCGCCTTGATAGGAGGTATTCACTACCACAGTGGGAGGTGCTATGTCAGGATACTGCTCTATGGGCAGCGTGACCAGTCCGATGAAACCGAGAATCACGATGAGCACCGAGATCACGGTAGAGAGCACCGGTCGTTGTATAAATCTGGTAAAAGTCATAGTCTGTCTGCTTATGGTGTGTACTACTTACTGAACGCCTCTTTAAGTTTAGA
>OMSQ01000013.1 GCA_900313805.1 uncultured Prevotella sp.
CCGTGGTAACCGGTGTCGTACATGTCGGGCAGTCCCAGGCAGTGCGAGAATTCATGGCATATCACCCCGATACCCATTTTCTCACTGCCCCATGAGCCGTTACATTCATTGCTGCACGCATACACGTTTACCGTGCAGCCATCGAAGGAAGGCAGTTCACTGATGCCCGTATAGCTGGTGTATTGCGAAGCCTCTTCAAACGTCCACATGTGCGGCCAGATGAGCGAAGAAGAGCCGCCAGTGGCAGTGCCGTAACCAGCATATATGACAAACACCTCTTCCACCTCTCCGTCGTCGTCCCAGTCATAGTCATTGAAGTCCACCTCATCGTCCACCTTCTCGCATGCCTCTTGTATCATGGCAGGCACGCGCAGGTCTTCACCGTTGAAATCCTCACCATAGTAGGTGCTTGAGTTGTCCAATTCTATAGGTCCCACCACGTCGAATGTAAGGTCGAACAGGTTGTAGCTCTGGTCAAGGAAGTAGTCGTGTACCGAACCGATGGCACCGTCTTCGTTGGTATAGCCCTTGGTGTTGGCTAGTTGGTCGTAATATTCCCAGGTGTCTGCCCCGCCATCGGAAGCAGAGAACTCAGAGAATTTCTTGTCGGTGAAGTTGCAGAGTATAATCAGTCCTTTTTTCTTGCCTTTATACGAGGGATGGTCTTCCTCGCCTATGAGTCGTGGATTTTTTATCTTCGGCCCTTTCTTTATGGCATACTGGCGCATGGTCTCTATGTCGTTTACAGAGGCTATGCAACTGTTTTCAAAGTCCTTTCTCTGTTTTTTCTCATGTGCCAGAACGCCTGTGGAGCGTATGGCGAAGCCTTTGGCCTCGGCATAGCAGAAGCTGTCGTTGTCCTGCACCACGGGCACACGGTCTTCAGTAAGATAGTAGTGCATACTCTCATCGCCCATGAGCATCAGTTTTATCTGACTGCCGTCGGGCTGAGTGAATGAGCGCCATTGTCTTTTGGCTGGGACAGCCATTGCCACTGCCGCAAAAAGCAGCAGTGGCAATATCATGAGTTTTTTCATCCGTCAAATGTATTTTGTCTTCTAGCTCGCGTCAGCGGCTAAGGGTTTTTAGCGTAGTACCGTCAGCAGCCTTCACCACATACAGTCCACGCGGCAGATGGTCTACTCCGGCATAGTGTGTGGTATGGTCGACCATGGCGCCCTGTGCGTTGTATATATACACCTCGCTGCCCATCATGTCGGCAGGAGTGCTGTTCACATCGTGTATGGCAGTCAGGTCGCTCCATTCCTGCGTGCCGTCATTGTAGTAGAAGGTTATCAGTCCTCCATTGGTTTTCACGACTTTCAGTTTGCAGTGCATGAGGTACTGTCCGTCGGTATTGGGAGTGTAGAGTATGGCGGCAGGAGTAGAAGTGTCCGACAGCGTGGTGTTAGTGCCTCTGGGCCATGGCATGCCGCTTTCGCCTGTGTACGAGAGGTCGTTGTTGGCCGGTATAATCACCATGCAGCGTTCACCTTCGCCCTGGGTATTTGGAGTATTGCTTGTCCAGCGGCTTCTGATGTAGTTCACATGCACCACCAGCAGTCCAGTGCCATAGATGCCTTTGTCCCAGCCTTTCTTGGCTCGGTTTTCGAGCAGGTAGTACTCGTTGCGGTTATTGGGATTGTAGATGACATACGACTCTCCCCCTTCATTGATATTTTTCAGTTTTGTCACCTTACAGGGGTCGGTGAGTTCTCTGTACTCCAGCCATCCGCAGAAATTCTTCTCATATCCTGTGTATCCTGCCGGCACCCAGCTGTCGCTGTTGTACGAGCCGGCTGCCATGATGTCGTATGTGCCAATGGCATACTGCTCCACCCCCCCGCTGTGGTTGGATGCGGTGTCATAGAAGTCGGGCAGGCCCAGGCAGTGAGAGAACTCATGGCAGAAGGTGCCCAGTCCGCTGAGTGTAGCACCCTCGGTGCCCTGCAGTTCACCACCACAGGCATAGGTATTCATCTTGTAGCCATTGAAGGTAAGGGCATAGCGTCCCAGACTAGACTCATGCGGCCAGATGCAGTAAGAGGGATTGCCCACAGTAGACTCCTCAAAACCGGCATAGAGGATAAACACCTGGTCCACCTCCTTGTCGCCATCCCAGTCGTAGTCGGCCAGATTGACATCGTATGAGGCAGAAGAGCATGCGAAGCGTATCAGTTCCCTCACGGTTGTGCCATTGTCGGAAGACCCGCTGTTCTGTCCGTAATATGTCACGCTCTTAGGAGCCTTGTATGGTCCCACAACATCGAAGGTGAGGTCGAACAGTCCACTACTCTGGTCGTAGAAATAATCGTGTACCGAACCGATGGCTCCCCTTTCGTTGTATCCCTCCTTGTTGGCTATATCGCTCCATATAGCATTGGTCTCATCGCCGGTAGTGAAGTCGAGGTCGGAGAACGAAACGAGTATGATGAGCCCCTTCTTCTGTCCGGTGTACACTTTTGGTTCGCCCACCTTGCGTGGCATGGTGTTCGTCAGTGAGGCGGCACGCGCCTGGTTGATTTGC
>OMSQ01000121.1 GCA_900313805.1 uncultured Prevotella sp.
ACAGCGTCTTCATCTGGTCTATGGCTGCCACGAGGGTGTCGGCCTCCACCTCGCTGCTGTCACGGCTGCCTATGCTCACTATGATACGGTCGGCACCAGCGGTGTGCTGATATACGTCCAAGGCTGTGCGCTCACTGGCATCCAGAGGCATAAAGGCGGTGATGTCCTCCTCATACCGCAGGCCGCTCACTAACCACACCAACAACAGGGTGATGGCGGTAAGCGACAACCAGCGCAAACCACGGTGACGGCGCAGCCAGTCGTACAGACGTATCACGATATTACTCATCGGCAGGCTTTGATATGGGTGTCTACTGGGTTGGCGTATATGCCCAGGAACAACTCGTACAGGTGCTCCTGGTCGCAGGTGTCATACTCTCGCAATTGGGCTGCATGGGCTAGGAAGGCCTCACGCTGCTGCTCGTCGTAATGGTTACGGTGACGGCTCTGACCGTAGAGCAGGTCATGGGCTATGTAGTTGTTGGCATACAGACGGTAGGCACTGTTTATCCTGTGGTCTATCAACTGTGCCACGTTCTTGTGATACTCGTTGTTGGTGCGGTGGTCCCACTCTTGCAACTCCTCTTCGCTGATGGGCTCGCACACTTCTATGTGTACTCTGCCCTTGGGCTGAAGTATGCCGGTGAGCACGCTGTTCAGATCCTCGCCGGGCTTCTTGGTGTAAGGACCAGACTCGCTGACGTACAACTCCAAGGCTTTCAGCACGTCGCACGACTCCCATTCGTAGGATACGCTCACGGGCACTATGTGCAACTCGCTCAATGCCGCTATCTTGTCGTCGCTCCTGCTCATGCAGAACATCTTTATTATGCCCTGGTCGGTGGCGTCAATGCCGTTCTTCGTGCGACCGTTGCGCTGGGCTATCCATACCGATTCGCCCTTCTCGCGTATGACATGGCGTATGTACTCTGACAGGTGAAGGGACCTCTGGTAGAACTCACGAGCACTGCCGCCAGGACGCTCCACACGAAACATCTTGTTGGTCTTGCCGATGTCTACCACCAAGGGGTTTATCATAAGGTTGGCACCAAAGGTGATCTCGGTGGTCTCAAACCCCTGGTTCACTAACTCGTACTGCAACAGGGAGGAGTCGAGCACTATGTCACGGTGGTTGCTCACATACAGGTACTGCTTCTTGGGGTCAAGACGCTCCAGACCATGACAGCTGAACTCGCTGATGCTGCGCTCTATTACCTGGGCGTTGAAGCGCCACATGGTGTCGTGCTGAAACTCGCGCCTGCCGCCCATCTCGCAGATGTGCCGGCGCACCTGCTCTATGTCGCGGTTGGGATAGAGGTAGGTGGCCATCAGAGGAAATACCTCGCTCGAGGCTATCCGATGCAGGGCAGCACTGACTTCTTCTTCGTAATAAGGACGTATGTCGTCAAATCTCGGGTCTCGTATCATGGTCTGTTGTTTTTTTCTTTTTGTTTCAGGGCCTTCATCCATTCCAGGCACTCTTCGCGCCATTGCCTGCTCTCGGCGGTGCCTTTCTCGTCGCTCATCCCGAAACCGTGACCGCCGGTGGCATAGTGCAGAAAACGGTGGGGCACTTTCTGCACAGTGAGGGCGGAGTCGAGCAGAAGGCTGTTCTTCGGGTCTACCACGGGGTCGTCGTCACAGCATACGAGCAGCACGGGCACGCAGTCGGCTGGCACATGATGCTCCAGCGACAACTGGTGACGCAAGGCGCTGTTGCCGGTGCGACTGTCGCCCAGCAGACCGCGACGGGAACGGCGGTGGGTACACGGGGCTTCCATGCTCACTACGGGATAGGCGCTCACTACAAACGATGGGCGTTCTGAGCTATTCAGGTTCTCGGCTGCCCACATCACCAGATGGCCGCCGGCAGAGAATCCCATGGCGCCTACCTGCTTGGGGTCGATGCCGTATCTGCTCGCATTGCGACGCACATGGCGAAGGGCCTGGGTCAGGTCGTCCTGCGCGTCGGGATAGCGGCGGCCGCGGAAGAGCAGACGGAAATGGGTGACGAAGGCGGGTACCATGGCGGTGCGGTAGCGCAGCACGAAGGCGCTGATGCCATGTGCCTGTAACCATCGCGCCACACCGGTGCCCTCGGTCTCGGTGTCGTGCCAGAAGTAGCTTCCGCCAGGACATACTATCACGCTCTGCCCACTGCCACCGGCTGCCAGATAGGGGGTCAGCTCCACACGGGGCTTGTCCTTCACGCCCGCCCAGATGTTCTCCTGGGCAAGGGCGCTAACTGCGCTCAGCAGCATGGCTGTCAGTAGTGTCAGTGCTTTCTCTCGCATTTGTTTATCTTGTTTATCAATTCATTCACTCCCATGATAGCCTCACATGTGCTTATGGCGGTCAGGGGCACGCCGCAGAAACCATGAAGGTTGTTGTTCTGACCCGTCAGCAGCAGGTTGGATATCTTGGTCACTACTGGCACCTGTGAGAGGGCTATGTTGTGGCAGTCTTTGCTGAAACCGCTGATGGTACCTTCTTTCGAACCGTAGTAGTCGCGTATGGTGAGGGGCGAGGCAGTCTCCACCAGCTCTATGCAATCCCTGAAACCAGGGTGCATCTCTTCTATCTTGTCTATCAGCAACTGGCTCTGGACCTCTTTCCACTTCGCGTATTCGGAACCTCTGTGCCCGCTCTTCGTGGCTTCCCACTCTCTCACCATGGCCCACCGCATAGGGGCGGTTACCAGTACCTTGCTAGCCCATTCTCCTTGATTCTCATCTGGAGGTGTCATCATCAGGAAACCTAAGGGCCAGGATGCCGACTCGTTATCTATCTTCCAGATGTCGGCATAGCGGGTCATATAGTATTCGGAATGGTTGATGTATGGGAAAGTGCAGGGCTTGAGTTTCACGTACAGCAAGAAGGCTGAGTAGGCATTGGGGATGCTGTCTATACGGTTGCGGTATGAACGGGGCAGGGCACTCTCTGGCATCAGACGTAGCATGGTGCAGGGGTGTATGGCACTGATATAGTGGTCAGCACGGTACTCTCTGCCCTTGCTCGTGCGAACGTACTGCACTTTCCTCTCAACCACTTCTATCCACTCCACGGCATCGCCGCGCTCCACTCTGCCGCCATGATCGGTTATCACACGGGCCAGCAGGTCGGCCGTATGCTGCGAACCACCTACAAAACGGCTGGTGCCGTTGATGTAGAGCACGCTGATTATGGCATGGATGTAGGCGGGGGTCTGACCAGCACGACCTCCGTACAGGGGGTTCATATAGGCCAGTACGCTGCGCAGATGAGGGTCGCTCACATACTGAGCGATGAAAGCATCGGCTGCCAATAGGAATTCCTCGCTTTTGGTAAACAACTTGATGCCGCCGTCGCTCGGACGAAGGTTGAACTGGTCTACTGCATCGGTCATCTTGTATATGGCATCCACATAGCGCTCTATGCCGCTGCGCTCCTCGGGGAAGTATTCTGCCAGACGGTCTACAAAGGGACCTCTGCCACGCGCCATCTTATAGGTGCGCTGGTCTTCGGCAAAGTACAGACTGTCGGTGCAGCAGTCGTCTACAGCTCGTATATGTATCTCGTCCATGATGCCCAGGTATTGGCAGATGCTGCGTATGTTGCCGCCCTCCTCCATGCCGCCTATAACGTGCATGCCGGTGTCCCACAACTCGCCGTGGCGACGGAACGACTGCAGACCACCGCCTATGGTGGCGTTCTTCTCCAATACGGTTACTTCGTAGCCGTTCTTTGCCAGAAGGGCACCGCAGAAGAGTCCGCCCAGTCCGCCTCCTATGATACATACTGTTCCTCTCATTCGCTGTCCTTGTTTAGTTGTTCATACAGCCGGCCGCTGCCTATCAGCTCGCCGCAGGTCACCATGGTACCTACGAGCACGCCCAGCATGCCGTGAGAATTGATGTTCTGACCGGTCTGAAGCACGTTGGGCACGCGGGTGCGATGGGGCACTCGGCACGCCACGCCCAGGTGTATGTCCTTGGCCACTCCGTACATGCTGCCGCCCTCGCTGCCAGTATAGTCGTAATAGGTCAGGGGGGTGCTGGTGTGATATCCGGCTAAGCTGGCACGCAGACCGGGCACATGACGCTCCACCACGTCTATCAGACGCTCGGCATGCTCATGCTTCATGGCTTCGTAGTCGGCACCGCGACGGCCAGGACGCGTGCCGCGCCAGCGTGCCACGTCATCCATCTGCATGTAACTCAGTATCACACCGCCCTGCGCCCATATAGGGGCTTGCTCGTGACAGAAGTGCATGTACAGGAAACCCTTTGGCCAACTCTCGGCATCGTAGTGCTCGCAACCCCAGGGGGTGCCACACTCATAGCCGTAGTAGTTGTGGTTCATATAGGGCATGCTCTGATTGCGGAAGTGAAGATACACGCTGAAACCGCCCACTGTCTGGGGGATATTTTTGATGCGGCGACGGAAGGCAGGGCGTATTAGAGGACTCTCGAGCATCTCCATGGTGCGCATGGGATGGGCATCGGAGATGATGATGTCGGCCTCTATCCGCTCTCCGTCAGTGGTGAGCACGCTAGTGGCTCTTCGCTCATCACATTCTATGCGGGTCACACGCTTGCGGGTGAACACCCGGCCGCCATAACGCTCCAACACGCTCACTAAGGCATGGGCCACAGTGTCGCTGCCACCCACTATGCGGTAGGCACTCTCGTTGTAGAAGTCCATGATGAAGGCATGGGTGGCAAAGGGGGTCTTGTCGCGCTCACCGGCATACAGGGGCAGGTTGCCAACAAGCACACGAGCCAGCAACGGGTCGTCGATGATGCTCTCAACCACTTCGTTCACGGAGCGCAACTGATACTCGGTGTTGAAGATGTCTTTGCTGGCACTGCGGAGGGAATGGAGCGATGAGGCTCCCGACACTTGCTTCACTAAGTCGAAATAGCGTTCCAGTTGGTGCCTTTGATTGGGGAAGTGTTGTGACAGCTGGTCTATGAACGCTTCTCTGCCCATGGCAAAGGGGTAACGCCTGCCGTCTATGTCTATCACATCATAACCCAAGGGGTCGAGGGGCGACAGTTGTACTTTGTCTGTTATCTCCAGAAAATGCATCAGACGGTGCAGGGTCTGACCCTTCGATGCACTGCCTATAAAGTGCATGCCGGTCTCGTATTTCACTCCCTGACGCGTGAAGCACTGCAAGCAACCGCCCACCTGTGTGCCCTGTTCTAACACGGTCACACGGTAACCGTTCTTGGCCAGCACCACTCCACACGAGAGTCCGCCCAGTCCGCTGCCTATTATCACTACATGCTTACACATCTTGTTCTATACGGTTGGCTATCTTCTGGTATCGTTCTCGGTATATCTTGCGCATCTCACGGGCCTGCTCACGCTCGCTGCCCATGGCGTCCATCTGCTCGCAACTCATGGCCTCGTCCACTTCTATGTGGATGTGACCGCTGTGCAGACGGTGACTCTTCTTGGGAAGCACCTTGCCGGCACCATACAGGTACATGGGCAATATGGGCAACTGCAACTGACGGGCCACCCAGAAGGCGCCCTGATGGAAACGGCCTATGCGGCAGTCGGCACTGCGTGTGCCCTCTGGATAGATGGCTATGCTGTAGCCACGCTCTGCCAAGGAACGCAGACGGGGAAGCAATGCCTCTATGCCGTCGGCTACAGGGTAGAACTCGGCCTGACGGATGATGAAACCGTAGAAGGGGTTGCGCCACACCCAGTTGTTGGTCAGGAAAACCATTCGGGGGGTGAACAGCAACTGGCACATCAGGTCCAGATGCGACTGATGGTTGCATATCACGATGTGGGGCTTGTCGAAATCTACCGCTCCCGACACTTGTTTGGTGAAACGGGCGCCAGGGATGCCGTGACGCTCCATAAAGAAACTGGCGGTTAACTGTATCCAACGGTGCAGGCGCAACTGACGCTGCTCGTTCATGCGACGGGTCTTCACATATATCCATACCAAGGGGGTGGCTATCAGGAAACAGAAGAGCACAAGCACTAACAATGAGTAGACGGTGCGCACTGTGCGCAACAGAAAGCGGAGCACGGCAAGGGGGAGGGCATAGACCACGGCCAACAGACACAACACGGTGTTGAGAACGGTGATGCGACTAAAGTCGACCACAGGACGGAAATGACTCACTCGCTCCTCACGAGGCGGGTAATACACGCTCACAGGGATGCTGTGGATAGGCACTCCATGCCATGACGATCCTACCAGTAACTCCAGTTCCGACTCGTAGCGGTTGGTAGTCAACCACAAGCCCCACAGTTTCTTCAGAGGATAGAGCCGATAGCCAGTCTGGGTGTCGGGCAGCACACGACCTGTCTGAACGGCAAACCAGAAATTGGAGAATTTGTTGGCAAAGGTGCTGCCCTTGCTCCTCTCTGCTCCGTCCATCTGTCTGCTGCCCACTATCAACGACCCGGGGTGCTCCATGTTGGCTTCAACAAACCCAGGCAGGTCGCTGGCGTAGTGCTGACCGTCGGCATCTATGGTGACGGCGTAGGCAAATCCTTCTTTGCGGGCACGACGGAAGGCGTGCTTCAGAGCATGACCCTTACCGCGGTTGCGCGAGTTGGTAATCACGGTGATGCCGTCTATGGAAGCCAGGGTGGCAGAGGTGGTGTCGGTACTGCCATCGTCAACCACATACACATCGGAACAGTATTCCTGCACATCCGCCACTACACGCGCTATGCTGCCGCCATTGTTGTATGTCGGTATGATAACGCAGATTGCGCGCTCGTGCATCAGGGTCTTACACTGCTCCTTATCCATACTGAAGTCTAAAATATATGGCAAATCAAGGATATACGGGCTATGACGCTCTCCTTGCTGCGTATCTCTGACGTGCCGCTCACCTCTTCGTCATCCATGCTTATCTTGCGCACCACACACTCCACTTCGGGAGTCTCGATGGGTGAGAGCACGGACAGGAACTTGGCATTGCGCAACACGCTCAGGCGCATTCTCCTGCCTATGGCATCGCCAAGCAACTCTACGGCCATGCGCACTAAGCACACACCGGGTGTCACCGGCTCGTCGGGGAAATGGGCACGGTACACGGGATGGGTGGCATCCAGGCGCAGATGGTACTCTATCTCATCTGCACGGCGCTCTCTGCTCTCTATGCTGTATAGGCTGTCTACATTCATGGCGTTTGTCTGTTGTCGTTGTCTTCTTGTTCTGTCTCGTCCTCATTGAGGGCACTCAGGCTGTAGGTGATTTTTCTTTTGGTGTTGTGGTATGTGTACTCTCCCTGACGCATGGAGTGTATCCACTGACGCAGGTCGCGGCGCAGCATGCGCTTGATGTACCAATGGTCGAGCATGGGCACCACACTCGCTATCTTCACTCTGTCCCTGCGCTCACTGTAGGTGAAGTGAAGGGCGCTCACGCCAAACTCGTTCACTATGGCACAGGTCAGCTGTTCTCCGTCGTGCTGCATCAGGCACACTCCGCTCACATAACCGCGAGGGGTCTCTATCATGGCGTAATAGCGGGCACGCTCACCGGCACAGGCAGGCACGGAAGGCAGACCCTGGGACAGTAGGGTGGAGCACAGCAGCCAACTAACGAACGCTGAACAGATTCGAATTGATACTGACATTGCTGCGCACGTTTTTCAATTCTATCACCGTGCGGTCGCCTTTCTTTTCTAGCATCTCCACGGTGGATATCATGTTCTTCTTCTTGTCGAAATGCAGGATGATGCGCTCAAACATCTGGCGCATGTCCTTACGCTGGGGCAGCAGGGTGGCTACCCACTCTGTGGATGTGCCGCTGATGCTCACACGAAAATCCTTGTCGTCGCTCAGACTCTTGCCCACCACGCTGTTCATCATGATGCGGGCTATCTCCTTGAACATCTTGTTCTGGTTGGTGTCGATCACATCGCTGCGCTGCTGGTTCTTCACCAATACCTGGTTGCCGTTGATGATGAAGGTGTAGGTGTAGGGCTTAGTGTACTCCCAGCGCAACTGGTTGGGCTGGCGGTAGTACATCCTGCCGCGTGACACCATCTTGTCGTTGAGCAACTTCAGATGCTTGGTCTGAACAAAGTCACATTCCATGCTGCGCATCGTGGCGGCTGTCTGGTTGATTGTCTCGCGCACCTGAGCCTCCGAGGGCTGCTGAGCCATTGCCATGCCGGCACTCATCGTCAGCAGCAGTATCATTGTCTTCAATCTGTGTGTCATCTCTGTCATTTCGCTATAAGTAAACATCCTGCTATTATCAAAGCCACACCCAGCCATTGCTGCGCGTGCACCTCTTCGCCGAAAAACAATATTGCTGACACCATGCCGAATACGTAACTCAGACTCACCATAGGGTAGGCCTGGCTGAAGGGAAACACCTTGATGATGTACATCCACAGCAGTGAGGCTCCTACGAAGAAGATGCCACTGGCGGCAAACTGCCAGTTCTGAAGCATGCTGCACCAGAACTCTCTGCTCCATTCAAAACGGGGCATACGCTGTAAGGCGAATTTCAGCATCACCTGCGCTCCGCACAGGAGGATGCTCTGTATCAGTGCTAAAGGTATCAGTCTCCACATGTCAGTACTATGGCTATGCTACGGTTCTCGGGCACCCAGCCGCCAGCCCTTGTCATTAACTCGCGGTAGAGGGCGGTGCTCTGGTCATGACAGCCCACCAGCACGCTGCGGCACGCGCCGCTCTCCAGCAGCTGACGGGCATCTCTTAGTGCCCACTGCATACTCTCGCTGCCGTGGGTGTAGGTGGCGTTATATCCATGGCAGTGTGTGTGGATGGCCACCATGCTGCCTATGGTGTTGTGGGTGCTCTGCATGAAAAGGGTGGGTTTCACACTCTGTTCTTTTTCTTCTTCTATCTGACGCAGCAACTGCTCGCTGTTCTCCAGACAGCCAAGGGCGGTGCCAGTCACTATGGCATCGGGGGTGCTGATACCCGCACGCTCCAAAGCCAGCAACGAGGCCAGCAGCGAACGGCGCAAGAGGGGGTCCATCCTGCGTATCTGCATCACTCCCACAAAGCGGCGCAATTCGCTCAAATCATCCCCATCTGCCATCTCCACACGAGCTGCCACAAGTATCTCTCCGGGTTTTCCGGAAATTCCGGTTTCTCCGGGTTTTCCGGTTTCGCTGGTTTTTCCGGTCTCTTCGGGTTCTGGGGTGCTCAGTATCAGGCTGGTGTCGTTTCCACCGAATCCGAAGGCGTTGCACATCACATGGCGCAGCACGGCATCACCGCCCATCGTTGGCTCTATGCCGCCTGCCATCTTCTCACTCCAACCGATGTTGGCTGGCAAAAAACCATGGCGCATGGCCAACAGGCTGATTACTGCTTCTATGCTGCCCGAGGCGCTGGTGGTATGGCCGGTGAAGCCCTTCGTGCTCGATACCGGCGGGACTTGTTCGCCAAACACCCGTTGCAGGGCTCTGCTCTCTGTCTGGTCGTTGTTCTCGGTGGCGGTGCCGTGAGCATTCACATAGTCTATGTCTGTGGCATCCAGATGGGCACGCTTCAGGGCTTCTCTCATTGCCAGATAGGGACCCTCGCCGTCATCGCTAGTGGCGGTTTGGTGATAGGCATCGCAGGCATTGCCCCATCCGCTAAGTATGGCCTGCACCGTGACTCCGCGACGGCAGGCATCGCTACTGCGCTCCATCACCACGTATGCTGCTCCCTCACCAAGGTTCAGACCGCCACGGTGGGCGTCGAAAGGGCGGCATGTGACTGTGTCGGTCACCATCAGTGAATGGAAACCGTTCAGATGAAAACGGGTAAGGGCCTCGCTGCCACCAGCCAACACCACGTCGGCCTCGCCAGAGGCTAACAGACGGGCGCCAAGAATCATCGCATTGGCGGCAGAGGAACAGGCGGTGCTGATGGTGGTGCTCTCGCTCACCAAGGGCAGGTACGATGCCATCTGCATGGTGCTGCTGCCAGCATCGTGGTGACGCAGACAGTCGATATGACTTCCGTCGCGAACCATCGAGGGAAAGTAGCGCTCGGTCATGTCCATGCCGCCTACTGTGGTGCCCGAAATCAGTACTACACGGCGCCCCTCGCTGTCACACTCTTTCAGATGGGCGTCGGCTATGGCCTGACGTAGTGCCCATAGACCTAACAGAACGGTGCGGCTGCACGTGGCATCGGTTACGTGCAAGAGGGTGCGCAACTCCTCGTTGCTCATCTTCACCTCGCCACATGGCAATTCACGGTGCGATGTCTCCAGATAGCGCAGTCGACCTATGCCGCTCTCTCCATGGCGAAGGGCAGTAAGGGTGGCCGACATGTCGGTGCCGATGGCGGAGAT
Source organism: uncultured Prevotella sp. (assembly GCA_900313805.1). Classification (GTDB taxonomy): domain Bacteria; phylum Bacteroidota; class Bacteroidia; order Bacteroidales; family Bacteroidaceae; genus Prevotella. The sequence goes on from OMSQ01000121.1 coordinate 10,295, forward strand.
GATGCCGCTGCCGGTGATGGCTATTGGGTCTGCTGATATTCTCATTTCTTTCTGTTCTCGCTCACATAACGTGCTATGCTCGCCACGCTGGTGAAGATGGCCTTGCCCTCGGCAGGACTCTGCAAGCGTATGCCATACTTTTTCTCCATCAGTACTATGAGTTCCAGGGCATCGATGCTGTCCAGACCCAGACCGTCACCAAACAGGGGCGCATCGGCGTCGATGTCGTCGGGGGTCATCTCCTCCAGATTGAGCACGTCTATTATCTGTTCTTTCAGTTCCTGTATCAACTCGTCCATTGTGTCTTATTGGTTATGTTTGTTTCAGTTATTCTCTTTCCATTATCACGAAGTGTACTCTGAAATGCTCTTCGTCTTCGTAGTCGGCCCAGCCGCCTAGCACACTGCCCATGCCTCTGTCTGCCAGCGTTGTACGCATCAGCAGATGTATCATGTCGAACTGTTCGTCGGGCAATACGTAACAGGTACTTTCGCCATAGTACTTATGCCTGATGGCTATCTCGCCGGTCACTATGTTGGGCAGGGTGTAGACGAAAAGCGACGGACTGGGGTAGTAGTCGTCGGCTGCTATCGTGGCCTTATAGCGGCGGTCGGTGCTCATCGAGGCATGACGGGTGCATACTATCACTCCACGCTCTCCTGATACGGGCTCCTTGCCCTCGGCGCGTGTCAGCAGTTCGGCAGCCAACCAGCCTAGTCGGCTCAGACCGTCCATCTTGTGGTATTTCGGATAGCCGCCCACTCGCTCATGATAGAGGGCACTGAGCATGCTGCCATCGGCCGGCGACAGTTGTTCGCTTTGGCCGTCTATATCTATTCGTCCGGGCTCTATCTCTATGCTGTGGGTCACACGTACGCGTGGAAGTTCCGTTGGAGGGGATATACGCTCGCGACTCATCCACAACACGCCGTTGGCACCGCCAAAACCGGAGATGAGTTTCAAAAACTCATGCTCGCCCACTTTTTCATTGCAAGCGTTCACATGCAACGGCACGGATACACCGTGTTCGGCATATCCCTTCGTGGCTGGTATCACTCCTTTGTCCAGGCAGTGCATGGTCACTACGGTCTCCAACACGCCGGCGGCACCCAGGGTATGTCCTACATAGCCTTTAAGTGAACTCACTGTGGCTTCGTCAAGGGCGGCACGATGCAGGGCGATGGCCTCCATCTGGTCGTTAAACAGGGTGGCGGTGCCATGGACACTCACCACTCGCGGCTCTCGCTCGTCGCCTGATGTGACGGCACGAAGAGCCCTATATGCTCCCTCGCCCTGCATGGAAGGGGAACTGATATGATGGGCGTCGTTACGGGTGGCACTGCTTACTATGTGCCAGCCTCCGCTGCCTCTGCCCACTATCACTGCCGCTGCTGCCTCGCCTATGTTCATGCCGCAACGCTCCATGTCAAACGGACGGCATGGTTGACTGCTAAGGGCGTGAAGTGACTGGAAACCAGAGACTATGAAGTGGCTCACTACATCGGCTCCGCATACTATCACATGGTCGTAGGTGCCACTGTCTGTCAGACGGGCTGCCAGACTCAGTGCACTCACTCCGGATATGCAGGCATTCGACACTACCACGCCGTCGCAGGTCAGATCCACGGAATGCATCACTCTGTGCATGCTGTCGGTCAGCATACTGTCTATGTCGCCCTTGGTGGTGCTCAGTATGTAGAGGGTGCGAAGAGGGTCGATGCTTTTACGCCATTGGTCACCCATCTGCTGCATCACACCGGATGTACAACGGGCTGCCAGTGACTCGAAGGGCGATAGGTCAGGCAGCATCAGCTCGCGCCACTGCTCGGCACTGAAGCACGACGCACACAACGGCTGGGCAAGTACCCACGGCACTCGCTGCTCTGCCACGGATGAACGACCATTGATGATGGCATCTGTGGTATGAGCGCTGTCGCCCAGCGGCGTGATGATGTAGTCGGCCTCTATCTTGCTCATTACGGTTTCTGAAATTGCTCAGTCACTCCCCAACGCTCTTTCCACTCCTTGTAGAAGGGTGGGTCGTACCACACCATGTCGTAGTTCAGATTCATGAATACCTGAACACTGTGTCCCGTGGCTGCCAGGGTGTTGTCCTCACGGTTGTATATAGCATAGTCAAAGACTACCTTGGCGGACAGGGTGGGCTGGTATGTGATTTCTACCCTGGCCTTGTCGCCGTACTTCAATGGGTGCTTGTAGTTGAAGGTCAGTTCCACCATCGGGGCGTAGTAGCCGTTGTCTATGTAGTCGTTGTAACCCAGTCCCCATTGTGCTCCGAAGGCCTCGCGGGCATCCTCGAAGTACACCAGGTAGGAACCGTGCCACACCACACCCATCGAGTCTACCTCGCTGAAACGTATGTCTATGTCTTTCGTTGTCTTCAGTGTCATTGCTCTTTTCTTTTCAGTGCTATTTTAATGTCGCCCTCTATCAGGGTCTCACCGTCTCTCTCTATGATGGCATGGGCAAGAGTCATGCCCCATACCTGTTCGGTCACTGTCACGGTGGTGTGCAGCACATCGCCAACGTGGGGCAGGGCGATGACCTGTGTCTTGGTCAACTGCCCTATGTACCCAACTTCTATGTCGCGATGCAACAGGTACTTGTTCACATAGCCTATGCGCACGGCACAGGTCTGGGCTATGTTCTCTATCATCCCCTCGGCTTGAAGCACACCGTCCTCCAGAAAAGGAAAGTCTGGGCGCACCTGTGTCTCGATCACGGTGATACGGTCGTCTATGGATACCAGCCTGTCTACCAGCACGAAGGGATCTTGCTGGGGTAGCAACTCGTGCAGGTCGATACTACGAAGTGCTCTCTCGTCGTGTATGTTGAAGGGTATGTTCATTGTTGCCAGAATTCAAAATAGTTGTACCACTGGGCAGGATAGCGGCTGACCATGGATTCAAACGACGTGGCAAACAGGTGCGACAGTTCATGCATGCCCTTGTCTCGACTGCTGCCGTCGTAGTCTAAATGCTCTATGTAGACGGTGTATCCACGCCAACCGGTCTTCATCACGTACACTGTCAGTACTTCCATCTCGCACAGAGTGGCCACCTTGAACGGTCCCTCGGGTAGATGGGCCTCGCTGCCAAACAACTGCTCCGTCACATGCTTCTTCGAACCAAACACTCGGTCGGCGGGCATGCTCACAATATGACCGTCACGCAACACCTGATACAGTTCAAACAGATGACTCATGTCCTCTTTCAGACCTATCATGTGGATGTTGGTATGGGAGAACATGCGACTGCGGTTGGCCATCACGCTGTCTTTCTCGCCGGAAAAGACCAGGGCATACATCGACTTGTTGGTGCTGACTAGGGTGTAACCGGCCAACTCGTAGTTGCCCACATGACTGCTAAGCATCACAAAACCCTTCTCCGACGAGGCCAGACGCTCGAAATGCTCGTAACCATCGCACTGCATAGGCAGACGCTTGCCGGCATACATCGCGAAACGGTCTATCACCACCTCAGCAAACCGGCAGTGGTTCACAAAAACCATCCACAGCGAACGAAGCACGCCATAGTGCATGCGCTCGCGCATGAAATGATATATGGCACTACGACCCTTGCCACGAACAATGTAGCATACGGGAACAACGAAAATGTAGGAAAACACATACACCACACGCACGTCTATGACACGCAGTATGGCTATCAGCCATCTGTGCATCCTGCTCGTGCCGTAGGTGGTGCCTGCCCACTGCTTTTCTGTCGTCATGAGTTGTGGTGGTTATCTTTAAGGTCTTTCTGGTCCTTGCAGTCCTTATTTCTCTCCTACCTTGCTCTCTATGTAGTCGCAAAACTCGCGCAGGGTGGTCACACCGGTCATCTCCTCGGGCTTGATTTTGAAACCGAAGTTCTTCTCTACTATCACCACTATGTCTACGAAGTCCAGACTGTCTATGCCCATGTCGTCCTTCAACTTCGAGTCGTCGGATATCTTCTCTTCTTCTATCTCCAGATCATCTATCAGAAAGGCTCTCACCTTCTCTTCTATCTCTGTTCTTGTCATTGTTGTATGTTTATTTGATTGTACACTCTATTATGCTGTGCCCCTGTCCCAGATGGTCGTGTATGCGCTCTATGCGCATGCCGGCAGCATCTATGCACTCCTCCATGTCGGCAGTGCTGTACATCTTGCTGTTGCCGTTGGCCAGGGCGGTGAAATACAGACTGGTCATGGTCAGGCACAGGGTGGCTGTCTCGTATCGCTGACGGTCCCACAGGGTCTCCATGATGAACAGACGGCTGCTGCCTTGCATCGCTTCACGGGCACGGCGCAGTATGCTCTCTATCTCGGGCTTGCTGAAACAGTCGAGAAACTGACTCATCCAGATGGCATCGGGACCATCTGACATGCGGGGCAGCGAGGCTGAGGGGTCGAGCAGGTTCATGCCGTAACCCGATATGCGGTTGGCACCGGCATGACCTTCCACGGCATGCTTCATCATCTCTATCTGCTGGGGCAGGTCTATCACTGTCACTCGCACCTGCTCGTCATGCTCCACGCAGCGCAGTGCCCAACGGCCGGTATTGCCGCCCACATCGTAAAGACTGCGCACACGGCCGCCAGCGAAGATTATATCAAGGGCCTCGGCAAAGGAGGAGTCACTGTAGAAATGGTCAAAGCCAAACCAACTGCGCTGCACCTGCTCGGGCAGGGAAGACAGACCCTCGTATATGGTGGGCCAGGGACCGAAATGCTCCAGACCAGCAGGACGACCCTCCCTGAGCGATTCGTCCAGGCGAAACCAACCCTCGTAGTTCACATCATGGTTGAAGTCTATGTTCACTCGCACCGCAGGGTCGGTCAGAAGAAACCAGCCCACCTTCGACAGGGTGAAACGGTCACTCGCTGGATCTACCTTCACTGTGCCGGCAGAGAGGGAGGCCTCGGTCAGACAACGGATGGCGTACTCGCTCAGACCGCTGCGCTCCTCCATCTCCTTCTGGGTCAGTCCGTCAGGGGCATCGCGAAGCATGTCCAGCAGTCCGTATTTCAACATCAGACGAGTGGCCTGAAAGATGGCTGGACCCCAGGCTATGTACTGGGCCAGACGCTGGGCCTCGGGAGCACTCATCGTGTCCTTGGTGTATGTGTTCAGGGCGGGGGATAGATGCATGGCTCGTACTGTTACGGTTTGCGTATCACAAGGGCACTGTTGGTGCCGCCAAAACCAAAGGAGTTGCTCAGCACGGTGTTCACTTCCATGTCCACGGTGCTGGCTGTCAGATTCAGTGGCTCGCTCCATTCATCTCGGTTCTCCAGATTGATGTTGGGAGCCACGAAATTATTGCGCATCATAAGCACGCTGTACACCACCTCGCTCGCACCGGCCATCCAACACTCGTGACCGGTCATCGACTTGGTGCTGCTTATCAATGCCCTGCTGCCGCCGAAAAGACGGTTGAGGGCTATGGCCTCGTACATGTCGCCCTGAAGAGTGGAGGTGGCGTGGGCATTGATATAGTCCACATCGTCCACTCTCACGCCCGCATCTTTCAAAGCCCTGCTCATGGCCACTACGCTGCCCTCATCGCTGGGCTCTGAGATGCCGCCGCCATTGCTGCTGAAGCCATAACCAGCTACCTCTGCCAGTATGGGGGCGCCACGCTTCACGGCATGGTCGTAGTCTTCCAGCACCAGAGCGGCAGCACCGCCACTGGGTATCAGACCGTCACGGTCACGGTCGAAGGGACGACTGGCCTGCTCAGGAGCATCCATCCTTACGGAAAAGGCACCCAGGGCATCAAACGATGCCATGCTGTAATAGTTGGTCTCCTGAGCACCGCCGCACAGAACCACGTCCTGTAAACCCTGACGGATCAGCATCAGCGCCATACCGATGGAGTGACTGCCACTGGCACAGGCGGCACTTACCGTGAAGTTTATACCACGCAGGTGAAAAATGGTGCTCAGGTTCATGTTCACGGTGCTGTTCATGGCCTGGAAGATGAAACCGTAACCCAGCAGGGCGGAGTCATGCTTCTCGTCCATGATTTTCGAGGCTTCTATCACGGGCTTGGCAGAGGAGTCGTTGCCAAAGATGCAACCCACCTCGTGCTCGCGCAGATAGGCATCGTCTATGCCTGCCTGCTCAAAGGCCTGCCTGCTGGCCATATAGGCGTATTGAGCCTCTTCCGACATGCCGGCACGGGTGTGACGGTCCAGCATCTGACGGGTGATGACGGGCTGAGGCACAATACCGGTCAGGGCGGAACGGTAACCGTAGGTCAGACGCTCCGCCTGAATGCCTATGCCGGAATGTCCTGTATAAAGCGACTGCCTAACACTCTCCAGGTCGGTGCCCAGACACGACCAGATGCCCATGCCGGTGATTACTACTCTTCGCTGCATTGGGCTCTATGTGTACAGTCCGCCGTTGATGCTTATCACTTCACCGGTGATATAGGCGGCATCATCGGATGCTAAGAAGGCTACGGCTGCTGCCACTTCCTCGGGCTTGCCAAAACGACCCATGGGGATGGTGCGGCGAAGCTCGTCCTGAGGCAGGTCACGGGTCATGTCGGTATCTATGAAACCAGGTGCCACGGCATTCACTGTCACACCGCGCTGGGCCACCTCCTGAGCCAGTGCCTTGGTGGCGCCTATCACGGCAGCCTTGGCTGCACTGTAGTTGGTCTGACCAGGCAGACCCTTCAGTCCGGAGAGTGAGGTGATATTCACTATCCTGCCGCCACGCTTCTTCGGCATCATGTGCTTCAGCAGACGACGGGTGAGATAGAACAGACCGTTCAGGGTGGTGTCTAGCACACTGTGCCACTGCTCATCGCTCATCATGAACAGCACGCTGTCACGACGTATGCCGGCATTGTTTACCAACACCGACACGTAGTCGTCGGGATGCTTCTGCTCCCACTCGTCCAAAGCCTGCTCTATGGCCTTGCCATCACTGGTGTCGAAAGGCAGAAGCTCGGCGGTACCGCCGGCAGCGGTTATCTCATCGGCCACAGCCTGAGCTGCCTCGTGATTACTCAGATAGTTGATTATCACTGGCATGCCGTCGGCTGCCAGTCTCTTTGCTATACTCCGGCCTATGCCTCGAGAGGCTCCGGTTATCAGTGCATACTTCATTTTTCTTATTATTTCTTTTTATTCCTTGTTTTCTCTCTTCTCTATAGTTTCTATAGCGTATATAGCGTCTATAACTCCTATTGTATCACCTTGTACCGTATGCGATAGGTGTGGGCGTGCTCGTCCCAGTTGGTGCCCAGCAACTCAAAGCGCCCTATCTGCCCAGTACTGCGCACATGCTTGCCCACACACGGGCACACATCGTAGTCGCCTATGCGCACCAGGCGCAC
>OMSQ01000150.1 GCA_900313805.1 uncultured Prevotella sp.
AGGTACATGTCGAAGGACTTGTGCACCTTCGACCTCCGCGGACCAGTAAAGGCTGTGAAATACACTGGCGATGAATATACCATGCCCGTCATCGTGGAGTTCTACGAAGATGAGGGTACGTTCAAGTCTATTTACAAACTCTATGCAAAAGATGACGTGCGACTGGGCAAGATCGACTGTGACGACAAAGGACGTATCACGAGCATCATTTTCGAACCCGACCTGCCGTGGATGAGTAAGTTCGACTACGACAAAACTTCAGCCCTGCCAAAGTCATACATTACTACCAACGAGTCTGGTGACTTCACAAGAACTACCTATCATCGCGATGCTCATGACAACATCGTGAAAGTGGATGTTGAACGTGCCATGAATTACAAGATATCAAAAAATGAGGATGAGACCGTCATCAAACTCTCTGACTATGACGATCATGGCAACTGGCTGTTGTGCACCATGACCGTGGGCGAGGATAGCGATTTCTACAAGCGAGAAATAGTGTATGCTGGTGAGGAGAACATCTTCGACAAGGATATTGAGAATGGATTACAGTGCAATCCCGTCATCCGCAAATTTATCGTTGACATGTATGAAAACCAACGCTACATGGACTATAATTTTCTCAGAAAACACTGCACGCCAGAGTTGCTGAGACACCTGAAAGAGAAGTATGATTACGACGGCGATGGCTATGCCGTCTGGCTCTTCCGTACCGATGCGCAAGACGGCAAACCGGGCAGCCACGGCAAGGACAAGGTGACAAAGGTGAGAAAGGATATCGAAGGATGGTATCACTACGAGTTTACCGATGGTGGTTGGCGCGGAGAGAACAAAATCAAGGTCGCCATATCTGATGGGAAAGTGATGATGAGCCAAGTGGAACGGGTCTATGACGAGACAAACCGACCTGGTGTCTAAATTACTCTCGCTCGGAAAACCAAAAAGAAAAACACGCTTTTCTTTTTGGTTTTCTCTCGCTTATTCGTAATTTTGCAGAAAATATAAAAACTAAAGTATTATGGATCTGCAAAGAGCTAACAAGTCAGGCATATCTTTTATGCTGACTATCATGAACTTCCTGCAATTTGCCGTGTGGGGCGCATACCTTACTTCCATGGGTCGCTACCTTGGCAATATCGGACTGGGCGAAAATATCGGCTGGTTCTATTCTATGCAGGGCTTAGTGTCTATCTTCATGCCCGCACTCATGGGTATCATCGCCGACCGCTGGGTACCGGCACAGCGCCTATACGGCTTCTGCCATCTGATGGCTGGCTTGTCGATGATAGCTACTGCCCTCTATGGGGCATCGGCTGGCAATGAGGTGCAGTTCCCCGTCATCTTCCTGCTCTATGGCCTGAGCGTGGCCTTCTACATGCCAACACTGTCACTCAGCTATTCGGTGGCATACAACGGTCTGTCGAAAGCTGGACTCGACACGGTGGTGGCCTTCCCGCCTATACGCGTCTTCGGCACTGTCGGCTTCATCATCACCATGTGGTTCGTGGATATCATGGGCTTCCAAACAGACCACCGTCAGTTCCTCACATCGGGTATTCTCAGCATAGTGCTCTTTGCATACTCCTTCGCACTGCCTCATTGCCCCGTGACAAAAAACAGTGAGAAGAAGTCGATGGTCGATGCCCTCGGCCTACAGGCCTTCTCGCTGTTCAAACAGCGCAAGATGGCCATATTCTTCATCTTCTCGATGATGCTCGGCGTGAGTCTACAGATAACCAACGGCTTTGCCAACCCCTTCATCTTCAGCTTCTCGTCAGATCCCGCATACGCTGATACCTTCGGCGTGCAACATTCCAATATCCTGATATCACTATCGCAAATCAGCGAGACCTGCTGCATACTTCTCATCCCCTTCTTCATGAAACGCTTCGGCATCAAGAAGGTGATGCTCATAGCCATGTTCGCCTGGATGCTCCGCTTCGGACTCTTCGGACTGGGCAACCCCGGTGGCGGCGTGTGGCTATTCGTGCTGTCAATGATTGTCTACGGCGTGGCCTTCGACTTCTTCAACATCTCTGGCTCGCTATTCGTAGACAAGGTGGTCGACCCCTCCATGCGCTCTAGCGCGCAAGGCCTGTTCATGCTCATGACCAATGGCATCGGTGCCACTCTCGGCACCCTCGGGGCACAGGCCATCATCAACCACTATACTCACCCCATGCCTTTCAATGGGGATGTGCTCACCGTGGGCGACTGGCAGACATGCTGGTTCATCTTCGCAGCTTACGCCTTCGTCGTGGCTGTCGCCTTCGCTATAGTGTTCCGACCCAAGGAAAAGGACATCAAGATGTGATGACATGCCTCTCGTTAGTCTGACTTTCCAAGGAGCCAGCGAGATAATAGGCTCCGACGACATGGGTATACTGGTGCTCACCACTGCCGACGAGAAATGGCAGGTGTCTGTGGTGTGCGAACTGAGGATGCTGAACCAGATACTGATGCGCAACGGACACGCACAGCGTATGCGTGACCGGCTGCCCGAGGTGCTGTGGAGAATGCTTGGTGCCGACCAGCACAAATACCAGATAGAGATAACTTCTGTGACCGACGGCAAATACTTCACTCAGCTGGTGGACCTCACTACACAGGTGCGCATGGAACTGCGTGCGAGCGATGCTGTGCTGCTGGCCGTCATATCAGGCATGCCACTGCTCATCGATACTGAGGTGCTGCGCAAACAGGCGGTACCATTCGATGCTAAAGCCAGGGGGGTGATGGTGCCTGCCAATGTGGTGACTGAAGAGATGCTGCGCAAGGCTCTCGACCAAGCCATACAGCAGGAAGACTATGAACAGGCCGCCAAACTAAACAAGGAACTGCAGCGCCGACGGCATGGCACCGACGACGTGCCTGCTGCCGACACCGACGTCACACCACAGCAGCAATGAAGGAACAGCGATTCTTCTATGTGCCAGATGCTGCACACACCATGATGCTCCCTGCAGAGGAGGCGGCACATGCCGTTAGGGTGCTCCGACTGCATGAGGGGGATGAGGTGTTCCTGCTCGACGGGGTGGGGGCCGTACACAGAGCCAACCTGGTGGCTGCATCTCAAAAACAGTGCGTCTATTCCATCACCGAAACGCTAACTCCGCTACGCACATGGCGCGGCCATGTCACACTGGCCATAGCTCCTACAAAGATGATGGACCGGATGGAGTGGCTGGCTGAAAAGGCTACTGAGATAGGCTTTGATGCCCTGGTGCCTCTGCTCTGCCACTGGTCGGAAAGACGACAACTGCGCACTGACCGCCTGGACAAGATTGTGGTGGGCGCCATGAAACAGAGTAGAAAGGCGTGGAAACCACGGGTGGACGACATGACGGCCTTCCGGCAGTTCATCGCTGCCTGCCAGACTGGTTACCGCTTCATCGCCCACTGTCACGATGGCTGCGAACGGAACGACCTCTTCCAACTACTCACACAGATACCGCAGACGGAACAACCAGAGGTCACCATACTCATCGGACCAGAGGGTGACTTCTCCCAAGAGGAGGTGCAGATGGCTGTTGAGGCTGGCTTCATACCAGTTTCGCTCGGTAGTAGCCGACTGCGTACTGAGACGGCTGGACTCGCTGCGGTGATGATGGCAAACCTGGCTCTTAGAATATGATTTATGTAATCCTGATATGAAACAGATTTTTCTTTTCCTTACAATACTCGCCATGGTGGCATGCCACTCGCGACACCATGAGAATGCCATACCACGCACGGCCATCGCTCTGGTCACTATCGACCCGACTGCCGCGAATGCTGACGAACAGCAGTCTGAGGAATGGCTTAAGTGGCTCAACGTGGATGATGCCAAGGACTGTGGTATTGACCTTCAGGCACCGCTTTATCTCTTTGAAAGTGCTGATGCCAACATGGGATTATGTGCGGCTGTGGCTGACGAAAACCAGTTGGACTCGTGGGTGAAACAGACGCTCACAAAGGATAATACAGCCCGGACCATTGACGACCGCAAGGGTTTTCATTTCGCTGTCATAAAGGATGCATGGCTCATGGGATATTCCGACGAGGCTCTGCTCGTCATGGGACCTGTGGTGGC
>OMSQ01000027.1 GCA_900313805.1 uncultured Prevotella sp.
CCTAGGTCATCTTAAAATACCTATCCCCTGAAAAACCAAAAAACTATTTGGTTTTTCTCTCACTTAGTCGTACCTTTGCACCCCGAAAAGGAAAAAAGATGAATTCTCAGATAAAATCATTGCTCATTCTGCTCAACGTATGCATAGTCATTGTGACATACGCCATTTCACCCATTGACCTCACGCTCGCCAGTCAGCCGGTCAGGAAACTCGACCTCGCTGCCATCACTCAGATGCCGGCAGACACTGTCGCTCTGCCTGATACTACTGTGGTGATTGACAAAAGGGAGGTGGACACCATCCCGCAGCGTTTCCTCTTTGTGGGCGACTCGATGGTGGAACCTATTGCACACCATTTCTGGAACTATGCACAGGCAAACGGGCATCAGCTCTATACCGTCACATGGTACAGCAGCACCTCATACAGCTGGTCGGGTACGAAAACTCTCGACCACTTCATTCAGGAGGTGAAACCTACTTACGTGGTGCTCTGCATGGGCAGCAACGAACTGTTTACAAAAGACATGAACCGCGTGAGCAAGAATATGACGATGATAAAGGAGAAAATAGGCTCATTGCCCTATATCTTCATCGGACCGCCCAACTGGAAACCCGACCACGGATATAACGACCAGATAATCAAGGAGGTGGGAGCCGACAGGTTCTTCGACAGCCGCGAGATGCAGATGGAACGCGGACGCGACCACATACACCCTACCATGAAGGGTGCTGAGGTGTGGATGAACCAGATAGCACAGTGGATGAACAGCGACATGTGCCAGCATCCCGTGCAAATGAACCAACCCACAGAGAAGTCGTTTATACAAAACCTCACGGTCATGCAATCTAAAGACAAAGGTTACTAAATGAAAATATCATCTCTCTTCCGACTCTATGCCATCGCCCTCGTCATGGTGACGGCCACCATGCCCGCCAGCGCACAACAGCAGTTCGTGCCGGCCAGCGATCCGTTCTTCACTTACATGGGACGCATATCTTTCGACGATGAGGGAATACCCTCGTGGACTTACCCGGGAGTGCAGATACTCACCGTGTTCTCTGGCACATCGGTGGCCATGAAGACAAACAGCGACAGCGGATTCTACATGGTGCAGATAGACGATGACGAACCCTTCAAGGTGGAGTGCGGAAAAGGACAGGAACGCACACAGCTGGCTTCCAACCTCAGTGACGGCCCCCACAGGCTGTCTGTCACCTACGCCATAGAGGGTCACGCCAAGAAACCGAAGTTCTACGGACTCTGGCTCGACGAGGGGGCTTCGCTGGTGCAGAAACTCGAACTGCCCGAGAGAAAGATTGAGTTTATCGGCAACAGCATCACTTGCGGATACGGCAATGAGGGTAACGGCAAGGAGAAGACGTTCTACTACCGCTGCCAGAACTTCTGCAAGACGTATGCCGCCATTACAGCCCGCCGACTCGATGCGCAATACCATGTGGTGGCACGAAGCGGGATAGGGGTGTATCGCAACTACATGGGAAAGATACCCCATGAACTCATGCCCATCATCTACCCGCACACTAAGTACACTACCGACGGCGAACTGTGGGACTTTTCACGTTACCAGCCCGATGTGGTGTGCCTGGCACTGGGCACTAACGACACCACCGGCTCCTATTCGGCAGACGCTCTCGCCGATGCCTTCGTCAAGTTCGTGCGCACCCTGCGTGAATACTACCCACAGGCACGCATCGTCATGCTCTTCGGAGCCATGATGACAGAGAAAAGACGGGCCGACCTCCGACAAGCTCACCAGAGGGTAATCGACGACGGGGCTGAACGGGGCGACAACAACATCTTCTCGTTTGAGTTCTCCGAGGTGGACAAGACTATCGGTATGGGTTCGCAAGGACACCCCAATGTGCAACACCACCTGATGATGGCGGATGAACTCACACCGTACCTGCAAGAACTGATGAACTGGTGACAAACTGTCATGCTTCGTAACTGACAAAATTGTCATATTCACTCACCCCCTCCACTTTGGCACACTTTTCGCTGAAGGGAGGGTGAATTTTTATGAAATCAATCATTTAAAAAACATAATATTATGAACATCAAACCATTAGCAGACAGAGTGCTCGTGCTTCCCGCACCAGCAGAAGAGAAAGTTGGAGGTATCATCATACCCGATACAGCAAAGGAAAAACCACTGCGCGGCAAAATCATCGCTGCCGGCAACGGTACTAAAGACGAAGAGATGGTGCTCAAAGAGGGCGACGTGGTGCTCTATGGCAAATATGCCGGTACAGAACTCGAGATCGAGGGCGAGAAATACCTCATCATGCGTCAGAGTGATGTGCTCGCTATCGTAGGATAAATAACATTTAAAAACAATACACAATCATGGCAAAAGACATTAAATTCAATATCGACGCAAGAGACCAGATGAAAAAGGGTGTTGACCAGCTGGCCAATGCCGTTAAGGTGACTCTCGGCCCGAAAGGCCGCAACGTGGTGATTGAGAAGAAGTTCGGTGCTCCCCAGATTACCAAGGACGGTGTTACTGTGGCTAAGGAGATAGAACTGGAAGACAAATTCGAGAATACCGGTGCACAGCTGGTGAAGAGTGTGGCTTCCAAGACCGGCGATGATGCCGGCGACGGTACTACTACCGCCACTATCCTGGCTCAGGCCATCGTCAATGAAGGTCTGAAAAACGTGACCGCAGGTGCTAACCCCATGGACCTGAAGCGCGGTATCGACAAGGCCGTCAAGGCTGTTGTCGACTTCATCGCTGCCAAGGCCGAGAAGGTGGGCGACAACTATGACAAGATAGAGCAGGTGGCTACTGTCAGCGCCAACAACGACCCCGAGATAGGTAAACTGCTGGCTGATGCCATGCGCAAGGTGTCGAAGGACGGTGTCATCTCTATCGAGGAGAGCAAGAGCCGCGACACACACATCGATGTGGTGGAGGGTATGCAGTTCGACCGCGGTTATCTCAGCGGCTACTTCGTGACCGACCCCGACAAGATGGAGTGCGTGATGGACAATCCTCTCATCCTGATTTACGACAAGAAGATCTCCAACATCAAGGAGTTCCTGCCTATCCTCCAGCCCGCTGCCGAGACTGGTCGTCCGCTGCTCGTCATCGCAGAGGATGTGGACTCTGAAGCTCTCACCACTCTCGTGGTCAACCGCCTGCGCACTAACCTGAAGATCTGCGCCGTGAAGGCTCCTGGCTTCGGCGACCGCCGCAAGGCAATGCTCGAAGATATCGCTGTGCTCACCGGTGGTGAGGTGATAAGCGAGGAGAAGGGTCTGAAACTCGAACAGGCTACTATCGACATGCTCGGCACCTGTGAGAAGGTGACCGTGACCAAGGACAACACCACTATCGTAGACGGTGCCGGACAGAAAGAGGCTATCGCCGACCGCGTGGCTGCCATCAAGAACGAGATTGCCAACACTACCAGCAGTTACGACAAGGAGAAACTGCAGGAACGTCTGGCTAAACTCTCCGGCGGTGTGGCTGTGCTCTATGTGGGTGCCAACAGCGAGGTGGAGATGAAGGAGAAGAAGGACCGTGTGGACGATGCTCTCTGCGCTACTCGCGCTGCTATCGAAGAGGGTGTCGTGGCAGGTGGCGGCTCTACCTATATCCGCGCTCTCGAC
The DNA here is from genome assembly GCA_900313805.1 of uncultured Prevotella sp. GTDB lineage: Bacteria > Bacteroidota > Bacteroidia > Bacteroidales > Bacteroidaceae > Prevotella. The sequence goes on from OMSQ01000027.1 coordinate 3,641, forward strand.
GCTCTGAAAGAGGTGAAGGGCGACAACGCTGATGAGCAGACAGGTGTGAACATCGTGGCACGCGCCATCGAGGAACCTCTCCGCCAGATTGTCATCAACGCCGGCGGCGAGGGTGCCGTGGTGGTACAGAAAGTGCGCGAGGGTGAAGGTGACTTCGGTTACAACGCCCGCACCGACTCTTTCGAAGACATGCGCCACGCTGGTGTCATCGACCCCGCAAAGGTGGCTCGTGTGGCACTGGAGAACGCTGCCTCTATCGCAGGCATGTTCCTCACCACAGAGTGTGTCATCGTCGACAAGCCCGAAGAGAAACCCGCCATGCCAATGGGCAACCCGGGAATGGGCGGCATGATGTAATCAATCTTCGATAGTAAATATAAAAATCACTCCCCTCGCGGCTCTGTCCGCAAGGGGAGTTTTTTTTATCATCTGTCTCTCCGGAAAACCTGGAATCTCCGGAATCTCCGGAAAAACCGGTGCTTTTATTTCTTCCGGCGCCTCATTATCAGGGCGAGCAGTATCAGCAGCATTAGGGCTCCGCCGCCTATGTACAGCCACTTGCTGTCTATGCCCTCCACTACTGTCACCTTGCTGTCAGTGATGGTGCTGTCTGCCGCCACGCTGTCGGTTGCTGTGGCAGGCATCTCGGGTGCGGCAGCCACTGGCTCAGGCTCGGCATACTCCACGCTGTAGATGTTCACGGCATTGCCGCCACCGCCCCTCTTGCCCTGTGAGGTCACTATCACATACTTGCCGTCGCGCGAGAGGTCCAGTCCCACAGGATAGGAGTCGCAGGCTATGTGGGCTATGGTCTTCATCGTCTTGGTGTTGACCACGTACACGCCACTGGCACTGTTGCAGGCGGCGAAGACAAACTTGCCCGATGGCGAGATCTCTATCGTGCGGGCACCACCGCCCACGGCACATTCCTGCCAGCCGCTCACGATGCCTGTCTTGCTGCTTATCGCACGGGCGGCATCGAGGAATTTCTCCAGCGGCATGCGCTGCACGTATCCGGCATTGTTGATGCTCAGATACAGCAATCCGTCTTTTATCACCAGATGGCGCACATTGCCGCGCATGCCCAGCATACGGCCTAAGTACTTGCGGGCCTGCACGTCGATGACGGCTATGCCGCCGGCTCCGCCCATGCACCCCACGAGCAGGTACTTGTCGTCGGGGGTGAACACGGTGCCGCGCAAGCAGTAACCGCTGTTCACATCGCGGTTCACGGCGCCGCGCAGACTGAAGTTCAGGGGCAGCACATAGTCCACCACCAGCACCTCCTCATGGTGCCAGTCGCGGGGGTTGGCACTGTCCACGCGTATCAGTCCCACGGTGTTGTTGCCCCAATGGGTCACTGCCACGTACTTGCCGTCGTGAGAGGCGGCTATCATCTTGGGCAGCGGACCGGTCTCCATCAGCAGTATGATATCATCGGTCTGGGTGTCTATCACTGCCAGAGCCGACGGGTCCTGGGCGTTGATGTCGTAACTCCTGCGATAGTATGGCACCCAGAAGTACCTGCCGCCATGGGTGAAGCAGCCCTCCACGGGCTTGCCGTCGAAGCGGTTCAGGTCGTGGGTATAGTGGGTGAAGGGGTAGAGCGAGGAGGGGGTGCTCCACAACTCCTTTTCGCTACCGTCGAAATGGTGGCGGATGGTCTTCAGCTTCTTGTTGGTGCCCATCTCAAACACTACGGTGCAGCAGCCCTCCAGCGAGTTGACGTAGTATTTCTTGCCATTGGGGTGGATGTTCACCGACTTGGGCGAATTGATGTCGGGCTCGTGGGTGGGACCGCCGGCGAAGTTCTGACGCTTGTCTACGGATGTGATGGTGAGCGAGCCGTCATCGGCCTTCACCGTCGTGCCTATCACGGAGTGGCGTATGCCCTGCGCAGATGCTGTTATTGCGCAGCAAAGGGCGATCAAAAGTAGTTTATATCTCATTTTTCGTAGTTTGTTTTTGTCATTTTCGAGGGGTGGTTTTTCCGGGTTCTCCGGGTTCTCCGGATATTCCGGGTTATTCTCTGCAGAATTCTGCTGCGCGGGCTAGTGCCTCGGGCTTGCCTACATCCAGCAGGCGCAGCTGTTTGGCGTGGTGCAGCATCACTGCGTGACGGGCACACATCCGCAGGTAGAAGTCGATGATGGAGAAGCGCTCAGGCCATCCCTCCATCTCTGCCAGCAGTTCTGGGGTGATGACATGTATGCCGGAGAAGGCACAGCGGCGTAGTGCCTGCCCGCCTCCCTCGGCCATCTCCTGCTTCACCCACTCATGCTCGCTGCGCACCTCGCCAGTCTGTATGTTGGTCCATCCCACTAACCGGCTCTGCTCATCGGCCAGAAGGTAGCGGCTGGTGCTGCGGTCGCTGGTGAGCAGGGTGGTGTGGCCGTTGCTGCACGCCTCATCATACAGTTTTGTCAGCGGGGCATCGCTCATTATGTCTACATTGTGTATGAGCACTGGGGCGTCTGCAAACAGCCTGCGGGCGGCACGCAGACCGCCACCGGTGTCGAGCAGCATCTGTCGCTCGTCGCTCACCACCACAGGCATGGGGGTGGGGTGGGTGGTCAGCCATTCTATTATCTGCTCGCCGAAATGATGCACGTTCACTACCACATGCTCAAATCCTGATGCTGCCAGGCGCTCGAGCACTATCTCCAGCAGGGTTCTGCCACCTGCTGTCACCAGGGCTTTCGGACGGTCGTCGGTCAGGGGACGCAGACGGGTGCCCAGACCAGCGGCAAAAATCATGGCTTGTCTCATTTCTCAATGGCTGTGAAGGTTTGACTGATATTCTGTTCGCGGTGGCATACATGCACCTCTATGCCGTATTTCTGGTGTATGTGCTCTGCCAGATGCTGCGCGCTGTACACCGAACGGTGCTGACCGCCGGTGCAGCCGAAGGAGAACATGAGCGAGGTGAAACCGCGCTGTATGTATCGCTCCACATGGGCATCGGCCAGGGAGTAGATATGGTCGAGGAAGGTGAGTATCTCGCCGTCGTCCTCCAGAAAGCGGATTACCGGCTCGTCCAGTCCGGTGAGTTTCTTGTATGGCTCATAGCGTCCTGGGTTGTGGGTGCTGCGGCAGTCGAACACATAACCGCCGCCGTTGCCCGACTCATCCTCGGGTATGCCTTTGCGATATGAGAAGCTGTACACGCGCACCACGAGCGGACCCTTGCCGTCGTATTTGCTGTAGGTGGCAGGACCGTCAGTGGGGTGGGGCTCGTAGGGGTTGACGGTGGTGATGCGGAAACCGTCGCCACGCACGGCGGCAGGACGCTCACGAGGGGCAAACTGCGGCAGCTCAGTGAGTCGCTTGAGCAGGTCGATGAGGTAGGGATAGGGGTAGTCACCGCCCAGCATCTCACGCAGGTTGTCCATGGCAGGAGGTATCGACTCTATGAAATGGCGCTTCCTCTCGAAATAGCCGCGGAAGCCGTATGCTCCCAGCACCTGCAGGGTGCGGAAGAGGACAAACAGACTCAGTCGCGACACAAACTGGCGCTTCGACGGCACCTCGGTCACCTTGCTCAGGGCATCGTAGTACTCTGCCACCAGGCGCCGGCGCAACTTATTGGGATAGCGTGCCGAGGCCTGCCAGAGGAAAGAGGCCACATCGTAGTAGTAAGGACCCTGACGACCGCCCTGGTAATCGATAAACCACGGGTTGCCGTCGCCGTCGAGCATCACGTTGCGCGCCTGGAAGTCGCGATACAGGAAACTGTGGGCGTCATCAGCCACTAAGTCCTTGGCCAGCAGACGGAAGTTAGCTTCCAACTTCAACTCGTGGAAGTCTATGTCTGTGGGCTTCAGAAAGCAGTACTTGAAGTAGTTTAGGTCGAAGAGCACGCCTTCTTCATCGAAACGGGGCTGCGGATAGCAGTGGCTGAAGTCGAGTTCGCGGGCTCCGCGTATCTGTATCTCTGGCAGGGTGCGTATGGTGCGCACCAGCAGTTGCTGCTCCTCCACATTATACCTGCCGCCAGCCTCCCTGCCGCCGCTGAGGGCATCGAAGAGGCTGCGGTCGCCCAGGTCTGTCTGCAGATAGCGCAACTCGTCGCCGCTCACGGCCAGAACTTGTGGCACGGGCAACTGACGGCGCTCGAAATGGCGGGAGAGGTAGACGAAGGCGTGGTTCTCATCGCGTGAGGTGCCTACCACACCCACTACCGACGGATGACCGGCCGACTGCATGCGGTAATAGCGGCGGTTGCTGCCTGCCTGGGTGAGGGGAGTCACCCGCTCAGGGTCCACACCTGCCCACCTGGCATAGAGGGTGCACAACTCCTTCATGGCTCACTCCTCCTCTTCTTTGTCCTTGTCGCGGCGCTGCTGATACATAGCAATGTAGGCATCAGCCAGAAGGATGAGCATCAGTATGCCCAGCGACATCCACCACGACTGGGTGAGGTACAGCAGACCGGCCGACACCACAAGGATGGCCAGTATGTGCCAGATGTTTATCTTGTTTCTCATAAGGGTATGTATGCTTGGCTAAAATAATGAACCTATCTGATATACGGCGGCCGACACTATCCATGCTACTGCCGTGGTGTAGAACGCGGCGAAGAGTGCCCAGCGCCAACTGCCTGTCTCGTTCTTGATAGCTGCAATGGTGGCTATGCAGGGGAAATAGAGGAGCACGAACAGCAGGAAGCAGTAGGCAGTGAGGGGCGTTATGCCGTCGCCGCTCATCTGCGCATGCAGGGCATCGTACTTCTTCTGCATGGCCACGGCATCGTCGCTGCCGTCGTCGGCCACGCTCTCGTCATTGCTGTAGAGCAC
>OMSQ01000136.1 GCA_900313805.1 uncultured Prevotella sp.
ACAATGAGTTTGTCGCTATTAGCATAAACGCACGCCACGGCAATGGCCAGTTTCAGCAGCGCCTCTACTATGCCTATCACAGAATAGTAAAGCATGTTTTCATGGGCGTTCATCACTGCATCATACGGGGCAGAGATGATGCCGATGACTGTGCTGAAGATGAGGGAATAGTACACCACACGGGCGGCATGCAGGCGGTCAGGGTGGATGACGAACACGCCATCGAAGAGTGGCCACATGGCAGCCAACAACAAGAGTACCGTGAGCGCAGCCACCACAACATGCAGCACCAGACTGGCATTGAAGACGGTGCGCTTGTTCACCTCCCCACCCTCGCCCTCGGCATACGACATGAAGCGCTGAGTGGCGTTGGCCATGGTACTATTGAGGAAGCCCAGCATGGCAATGGCCCCACCCACCACATTGAAGATACCGAAATCGGAGGCTCCCAGCGAAGCCAGAATCAGTCGGGTGGTATATAACGATATGACCATCGTTATAATCATCTTGGCATAGAGGAAAGCCGTGTTTTTTACTACCCGGGTGGGTGTGGAACCTGCTGGCATGTATCAGGAGGGGTTATTCTGGTTCGGAGAATGTCGGCATGGCATTGATGACATCTGTCACATAGTCAACCTCTTGCAAAGTCATGTCTGTTCGAAGCGGGAGACTGACTATCTCGCGGTGTATGCGCTCGGTGACGGGCAGCGACATCGATTGCCACTCGGCATAGCACGGTTGCTTGTGCGGCGGCACGGGATAGTGCACGTCGGTGCCGATGCCGTGGTCGGAGAGCCACTCACGCATAGCATCACGGTGACGGCAAAGCACGGTGAAGAGGTGATACACATGCTGTCCGTAGGCAGCCATTGTGGGCAGGGTCACATCGGGATGGTTCAGGCGCTCATAATAGCGCTGTGCGAGCATCACACGGTATTGGTTGTCCTCATCCAAATGAGCCTGTTTCACTCTCAGCATGGCCGCCTGCATCTCGTCCATACGACTGTTGCGTCCCTGCAGTATATTATGGTAGCGCTGCAACGAACCGTAGTTGGCCAGTGCCCGTACAGTGTCTGCCAGCTGCTTGTCATTGGTTGTCACAGCACCGGCATCGCCCAGTGCACCCAGGTTTTTCGTGGGATAGAAGCTGTGTCCTGCTGCCAGACTAAGCGAGCCTGTCCGTTTCTGTCCGTAACGGCAGCCATGTGCCTGAGCGTTGTCCTCCACCACCATCAGGGAATGTAGCTGTGCAAACTGCTCCAGCGCTTCGCTCCATGCACAGCGTCCATACAGGTGCACCACCATTATGGCCTTGGTGCGTGATGTCAGTTTCTCCTCCATCCTGCTCACATCCATCTGCAGGGTGTTGATGTCCGGTTCCACGAGCACAGGGGTGAGTTGACAGTGACTAATAGACAAGATGGATGCGATATACGTATTAGCCGGCACCAGCACCTCATCCCCCTTTTGCAATCTGCCGGTATGGATAAGAGCATCCAGTATGAGCGAGAGCGCATCCAGCCCGTTGCCGCAAGCCACGCAATGGTCTGTGCCTATATACCGTGCATATTCATTTTCAAAGGCAAGAGTCTCATCACTGCGCAGATAGCACCCAGAACTAAGCACTCTTAACGCCGCCTTTTCCAGCGAGGAACCGTATCTTGAGTTTACAGATTTGAGGGATAAGAAAGGTATTTTCATCGGCGTGAAAGAGATTTGAAGTGCAAATATAATTAGTTTTTTTGGTTTATTTCACACTTATTATTACTTTTGCAGAAAATTTGACCGATTATGATAAAAAGAATACTATTCATATTGTCATTGATGTGTGTGATGACCACAGACATGATGGCTCAAGTCCGTGGAGAAAAGGAACATTGGCGCGAGCCATTCGACCTGTATGTGGGTCCGAAGGTGGGTGCCACATACTCCAACATCACCAAATTGGGTGGCGACCCGATAATCTTCGGTACGTTAGGCGGATTTGTAGAAGTGTTTTTCACCGACCGTCTGGGCATGAACATAGAACTGAGCATGACTCATGAGGGCAGCAAAAACGTGAAGCACACCAACTCTGCTGGAGCTGTGGGTGAATATGACTACAACTTCTGGCTGATAAATACCGACTATAAGTTGAAGTATTACTTCACGAAGGAGATATGCGTGTTCACCGGTTTCCACTTCGGCACGTTCACCCATGCCAAGGCCAAGTTGCACGGTGGCAGCACCGGCAACATCAAGTCGCACTTGCACCGTCAGGGTGCCATTCCCGTTGGCTTGTCGTACGAGACGGAGAAGTTCTCTGTGGAAGGTGTGTATCACTTCCCTCTGCGCAAACTTGCCAAGAAGGACGGCAAGGCAGAGGAGATAATGGGTGATGCCAAGACTCAACT
>OMSQ01000066.1 GCA_900313805.1 uncultured Prevotella sp.
GCAGCCAAAAACAAAGGAAAATTGTGTCTTGACCCCTCGTGAGAGGGATAATATACGTGTAAGACATAGTGGTAAATTCTTGCATATCAGACTTTTATACAGGGTAAACCACACAAAAAAGAAAACTTAACTATAACTATTATAATTAAAAATGAAAAAACTTCAAAATTTATTATTTTTTTCTGTCGCTCCTCTTCGGATTGATAATGGTACCGATTGGGGCACAAGCAGTCACGAATGAGGCTGGCTATTATATCTATGGTAGTAGATATGATGGTACTACAAACCCATCTTCTAGCACAAAACTTCATTACAAGTTGAGTCCACTCAATGGTAGTACTACCGAGTATTTTATTGACCTTTTTGCCGATGACAAGACAATGGCTGGTGTTAACCGCTATTCTACTGGCAATGACATGTCAGACTCAGAAGGTGTATATGCCGATATGGATCGTTCCACGTTCAAACTTTGCTACATTAGTTCTAATGATGGTAATCCTGTTACCTATAGTCCTAATGCGAATGGTGATTCGTACTGGTTGACTAATACCACACCACCTTCTTCTTTCCAAACTCTTAATCAAAGCACCAGTAAAAGTTGGTATGTACAAAATAATGGCGGTATGTACCGTCTCATTATAAAAGTTAATGCAAGCGGTACGCCCATCAGCTGGAATTTTGAAAATCATCCCAACCAACTTGTTATATACAAACTTTCCGCTGCATCCAATTGGACTATAGACGGTTTCTTCTATTGCACTCGCTCAGCCAGTGGCAACCATAGCGGCAACTATCATGGATACAACCAGCAGTTCTTTGGCACCTCCACTTTCACTAAGGATGGTGAGTTCCTCTTCCTCCTCGGCGACAGATGGCTGAAGCGTAATAAGAACAATACCAACAATAAGTATACAAAAAATACATCTTGGGACGACACTGGTGGTGCTCCCAACCTCACTTTTGAGTATGCTACCGGTGTGTATGGTGTTATGTATAACCCCACACAGGATGAATATCAACTCCGTGGTCCTGGTAACTCAAGTGATAAAATCGAGATATGGATCGCTGGAAATGCTGTAAGCAGTGCAGAGTCTACTTCTAATTTCTCTGACTGGAGCACCAATAACAGCATCCAACTTACTTATAGTGATGCTGAGGCTTGCTGGAAGGGTACACTCGTATTTACGAAAAACAAGGACATGCGCTTCTTGCATAACAATGACAAAACTAAGTATTTTGGTGAGGACGCTAACGCTCCTACAAGCGCTACTGTGGCTGTAGGTGGCGATACGCAACTGAACAACAAGGTGGCGTATAAGAATCTCAACAATAATATTCATTTCCTCATTCCTTCAGGTCGCTATATTGTACGCTTTTACATGAAAGCTGCCGAAGGTAAAAACTTCACAGACGAGGCAGTTTATTGGTACACCCTCGAACTCGTTGAGAAATTCACCGGTCCTACGGTCGACCTCTCTCCAGCCAGCCAGTCAGTGCCCGACAACCAGACTATCACAACCTCTCTGACGGCTGACAACACCACATACTTCGCTTATACCGTTGGAACAGCTGAGGGAACTCCGACCATTGATTCAAAGGCAACTGTTGCGGCCAATTTCTTCGGTACTCTGTCATACGATAAGAAAAACGACCGCATCTCTTGGGGAGACAACAACGACAACAACTATGTCTCCGGTCGCACCATCACCATCACAGTGCAGGCTGTAACTGCTGATGGCACCGCGTTGGTAGACGGTACAAAGGTGACTCGCACATATACCTTCACCGACACCTCTGTGACGATCACTCCCGATGGTGGCTTCTTCATCAATAAGAAGGAACTGACTCTGGGTGGCACTGCTCCATATAACTGGAATGTGAAAGACGCCTCTAACAACGTCATCGCTTCCGGCACCATCGAGTCGGGCAACACACTCATGCTCTCTACTGCCGGAACTCTCACTGTCACCGATGCTAACAAACAGTCTGGCACCGCTGACTTCGACTTTACATACTCTACATCAGAGAACTATAGCAACTATTATAGTAATAGTAAGACTCTGGATGTGGTTGGTCCTACTGTGTTTGTAAACAATCCAAGAAACAGCAGTACCATGCCTTACATTAAGGCTGTGGATGCTAATAACTCTGATGCTACTATCATCAACTGGACCCAGATACCGACAACTAACTCAAAGACAGACGGTGCGGGAAATACCTGGTATTACTATAGTTTCGATACACAATACAGTAATATTAAACTGTATTTCAGTGCAGATGGCACATCAGGAAAATCCACTAAGGCCATCACTATGACTGGCGACAAATACTTCGTGTATGACTATAACAGTAGCAAGAACAATGAGACCAAGAATGGTGTTTATCTGGATATGACAGGAAAGACCGTTGCTGCAGGTGAAGTGCTTTACATTGATAATCAGAGTTGGGGCACCGTAAATATCTGTAGTTGGGTAACACAGGGAAATAATCATAATAGTTCTGCGAGTCTTTTTAGCACTGTATACCAGGCTGGTGGGACAACTAAAAATGTATACAAGGGTACACCGATTGATCAGTCTAATCTACTTTTCAATAAAACTGGCGGTGACTATACTAACAAAACCGCTGACTACACTTACACCAGCAATATGCTCTATCAGCACTGGAGTGGTAGCGGTAATGCTATAGGTCAGGGCAAAGTGTTTGCTGTGCCTACAGGCGCTCATTCCTTCACTCTGGCTACTGGCACCTACACCTACGCCAAGCCCAATGGTGATGACTACTACCGCGTGATGAGCAAGGACAAGACATATCTGCTCGATCCTACATGGAACAGCTCTGCTAACATAACTACCCAAACGTCTGTGAAGAGCTGGGATATGGTGAGCGATGCACACAGTGTGAATGGATCCATCAGCCAGAAAGTCACTGGTCTGACCGCAGACAAGGAATACGCTGTGCAGGCTCTGGTGAGCTCTACAAATATGAACGACATCACCTTGACCCTTACTGGTGCAAACTCTGGAACTGCTACTCTGGGCTCACATTACAGTGGTATGAAAAATTTTGTGAACAAATACGGTCGCGTGGAGTTCCTCGACAACCAGGTGGACAAGAACACCACGACTATGTGGCAGGTGCTTTATGCAAAAGCACAGGCAAATGCAAGTGGTGAACTGACAATTGCCCTTTCTTGTGCCAATAGCGGTACCTTCTACCTCACTGACGTGGTGCTGCTCGAAGGCAAAGCCACTGAGCGTCAATATATCATGAGTGTGGCTACTGGCGAGGACAAAACTGAGGCTGACCTCAGCGACCGCACCCAGTACAATGCATTCAGCTTCTTCAACCGTGGTATAAATCTCAATAGCGTGATCTACGTGAGCGACCATACCGTGCTGGGCGTGGCTCCTGGTGTGCTCACCGATGATGCTGCTTCTATCGACCGCCGCCACCCGTACAACGTGGCTGCATACAATGCCACCACTGGCGCATACACCATGAAGAAGATGTATCTCACCGACCAGCAGTCTGCTGGTAAGACCGGCAATGACAATGCCTTTGGTGTGAGCAAGACCTTCACTACCAGCAGTTTCTACTATGACCGCAATATCACCAGCACAACCAACAAGATGTCGTCTTATCTGCCCATAGCACTTACATCTTCTGAAATACCTGGTGGTAATGCATACGTGTTCGACCACATTGACAATGTCAATAATACAGTCTATTTCACAAATGTCTCAAGCGTTGCTGCTAACACTCCGTTCTTCTTCGTGTCACCAAAAACTGGAGTAGTGTTCGATATCAAAACTGAGAAGACGGTGGTTGCATCACCTGCTGCCAAGACAATCTCCGAAGCCACTACCGGTTCTGGTTGTTATATGCTCGGCTTCTATCACCAGGCTTCTAATGTGGGAAGCACAACTAGTGGTTACCGTCAGGGTGACTATGTGCCCTACTTCTACCAGAACGGCAAATTCTCTTGGGCTAAGGAAACGGCACATGTTAATCCGTTCCGTGCTATCTTTATGCACAACACAGGTACTACAGCTCCCGCCAGCATGGTGGCTCTCTGGGACGAACCTGAGGTGACTGGCATCGACGAGGTGGAAACCATTACTCCGCAGTCTACTGCTATCTACAGCATCGATGGTAAACTGGTCAACAGGAGTGGTAATACCGATGGTCTGCGCAAGGGTGTGTATATCATGAATGGAAAGAAATTCATAGTGAAATAAAAATGAAGGAGGATAATCAATAATGGAAAAGAAAAAATATATATCACCCGAGATAGAAGAGATCACTCATTCTTACCTCTGCTATGGTGAAGGGGTAGGTCACTTCTCACAAGAAGGTAATGATGAGGCAGATGCCAATGAAGGCATGTTCGACGACGATGACAACAACGGCTTCACCCCCGTAGGCAACTCTCTTTGGGACTGACCCGCTAATTATCATATCTTTACAAAGCATCCCCGAGCCTAAACCCTCGGGGATGCTTTGTGTTTTGTAGCCAGACCAAGAAAAACCCAAAGAACCACAATATACACGACATTTTTACGTTTATTAACAGACTATGAACGATACACGAAGAAATGTCACCTACTCACATATTCTGAAGTACACCGGCCTCTTCGGCGGTGTGCAGGTGATCACTATCCTCGTGGGCATAGTTCGCAACAAAATCGTCGCCCTCCTGCTCGGTCCCTCGGGCATGGGACTGCTCTCACTCTTCAACAGCACCACGAAGATGCTCTCCGAGGCTTCCAACCTCGGCATACCAACAGGTGCCGTGCCGGAACTCTATCTGCCATACGACAATAACGACCAGAAGGAGTTTCTTAGCCGCGTCACCATGGTGCGCTCATGGAGCCTGATATGTGCCATCGTAGGCATGATGATATGTGTGGCCATGGCTCCATGGCTGGAAGAGTGGAACTTCGGATGGGGGCGCCACACCTGGCATTACGTCTTCCTCTCGCCTGTCATCGCTCTCACTGCCATCACAGGTGGCGAGATGGCCATACTCAAAAGCACACGGCAACTGGGGGCCATGGCACGGGTGTCGGTGATCAACGTGCTGCTGGCGCTACTCGTATCGGTGCCTCTCTATTTCTTCATGGGTGAGAGGGGTATAGTGCCGTCGCTGGTGCTCATGGCTCTGGTGCTGCTGCTGCTCACTATACGCTATTCTTGGCGACTGGTGCCTCTAAGACTCTCATTCAACAAAAAATGCCTCGGACAGGGAACGGCGATGATCAAACTGGGCATCGGCGTGGTGATAGCTGGACTGCTGGGCAACTGCGCGGAGTTTATCGTACGCTCGTTCATCAGTCATCATGGCTCGCTCGATGAGGTGGGACTGTATAATGCGGCTTTCATGATCACTGTCACTTATGGTGGTATGGTGTTCGCTGCTATGGAGACCGACTACTTCCCACGACTCTCTGGAATAAGTGAACCGGGAGCAGCCATGAACCAGACTGTCAACCAGCAGATGGAGGTGTCCACGCTCGTTGTCTCGCCTCTGCTCGTGGCTCTCATCGTCTTCGCGCCCATCCTCATTCCGCTCATGTACAGCGGCAAGTTCATGGCTGTCACAGGCATGGTGCAGGTCATGGTCCTCGGACTCTATTTCCGCGCACTCACGCTTCCGCTGTCATACATACCACTCTCACGCAGCCACTCGCTCTTCTATATCTTCGTTGAGGGCTTCTATGCTGTGGCGCTGGTGGTATGCACCATCATCGGACATAACCTCTATGGACTCTATGGGGTGGGCATGGCCATCACTATCGTATCGGTCGTGGAATTTCTCTTCTTGATAGTATGTATGCGATGGAGGTATGGATATCGTCTTGGCAAGATGGTCATGACTTATATGGCCATACATCTGCCTGTCGGAATCGCTGCCTTCGCCATCACGCTACAAGACAACTGCTGGCTGTCATACGGCATAGGACTGCTGCTGATAATAGCCTCTACAGCCTTCTCCCTGCTAACCCTAAAAAAGAAAACAAAATCCCCTAAACAATCCTAGGATCCCCTAGGATTGCCTAGGATCGCCTATCTCCGCAAAAACTCCCTTATCTTCTCTATGGGGATGCCGAAATTGAAATTGTCTGAACCCGCCAGCTTGGCGAAGTTCACCGCTACCACATGACCACGGTCGTTGAGCACCGGACTGCCAGAGGAACCCTGAACGGTGGGGATGCTGTAGAGCACACGGTCGCCATCTGGGGTCTGAGACACCCTGCCACTGGTCATCTGGGCACTTATGCCCTTCTCGGTGTTGGCAAGCATCAGACCGGCATTATAGCCTATCATGTACAACTGCTGGTCTATCTTCAACTTCTGCTCCTCGGCATCGCCAGTGAAGTACCTGCTGTCGCCGGCGCCGGCTATCTGAAACACATGGGCATCATCGGGGGTCTTGCCGCTCTTCAGACGGAGAAGGGCCAGGTCCACGTCTTTCTTGTCAGAGATTTTCACTATCTCACACGGGTTCTTCTTCAGGAAGTCGGAGGGCGACTTCACCCTCACACCATCGTATGATATGCCTATCTGACATACTACATGTATGTGTATGTCGTCTATCGAGGTGTTGTACCGCATCTTACGGGCCGTGGCTGTCACTTCCTGATACAGACTCTTCAGTCGCGACTGCTCTCTCACTATCTGCAACAGCTGACTCTCGCTGCCTACGCCGTAGGCCAGTATCTGCTGACGCTGCTGCTCCAACTGGTCGTACTGTATCTCTAACTGCTGCTGGGCATACGCACATTGCATGATTAGGGCGCGGATGATGCGCTGAAGGTTGGCCTTCATCTGCTTCTCGTCCAACTCGGTGGCTGCCACATGACGGTTGGTCACAAGGGTGCCCTCCTTGTCAATGAAGAAACCGGTGCCGTTGAGCATGGCAGGATGCTGCTTCACCTCCTCTTCGTCAGCGGTGAACCCCTGCAACTCACCGTTACTGTCCAGACCGGTGAAGTACAACTTCTGACCAGAGGGCATCTCTACCTGATAGTAGAACTTGTTGAGTACTAACACAACGCCCGACTTCTGGGTCTCGAATATCTCCTCGGGTTCCATGCTCTGATTGCAGGCACCCATCGTCACCGTGAGTACCACGGCACAAATGTATTGTAATGTTTTCTTCATATCTGCTGTCTTGTGGTGATGCAAAAATAATTCAAATCTGCGAGAAAAGTCTTTTTCTCCAGATTATTTAGCACAGATTGACATTTCTGCGCCATTTGTGAATTTTATTTTCATTTTCAGACAATAATACATCTGTTTTTTTTGTTTTTCTTAACGGATGTAAGACTGCAAACGACAATATGAAATACCAAGGCAAAAAGGCGGCATACGCCACCCTGGGCTGTAAACTCAATTTCGCAGAGACAGCCACATTTGAACGACTGCTCGCCACAATGGGCGTGCAGACGGCTGCAAAAGGGGAACAGGCCGACGTGTGCATCATCAACACCTGCTCGGTCACTGACGTGGCCGACCATAAATGCCGACAAACCATACACCGCATGGTGAGACAGCACCCGCATGCCTTCATCGTGGTCACTGGTTGCTATGCGCAACTGCAACCCGTGCAGGTGGCGGCTATAGAGGGCGTGGACCTCGTGCTGGGAGCCAACGAGAAAGCTAACCTCGTGCCTCTCCTCTCGCAACGATGGGACGGCGAGAGCCACACTGAAGCCCTGCACCAGCATCTCACCGTGCCCACTAAGCAGATACGCTCCTTCGCTCCTTCATGCGCACGCGGCAACCGCACACGCTTCTTCCTGAAGGTGCAGGACGGCTGCGACTACCTCTGTACTTACTGCACCATACCCTTCGCACGAGGCTTCAGCCGCTCACCGTCCATCGAGTCTCTCGTGGCACAGGCACAGCAGGCAGCCGACGAGGGCGGACGGGAGATAGTGCTCACCGGGGTGAACATCGGACACTTCGGACACCATACGGGCGAGAAATTCATCGACCTGCTACGCGCTCTCGACCAGGTGGAGGGCATCGCCCGATACCGCATAAGCAGCATCGAACCCGACCTGCTGCTCGACGAGGTGATTGACTTCTGCGCCGAGAGCAGGGCGTTCATGCCGCATTTCCACATACCGCTGCAGAGTGGCAGCGACCATGTGCTCGCTCTCATGCACCGACGCTATGACACGGCTCTCTTTGCACAAAAGGTGGAACGTGTGATGACACGTATGCCGCATGCCTTCATAGGAGTGGACGTGATGGTGGGAACCAGGGGCGAGACAGATGAGGACTTCCAGCAGACGTACCGCTTCCTTGAACAACTGCCTGTGTCACAACTGCATGTCTTTCCTTACTCTGAACGCCCGGGCACGGCGGCGCTGCGCATACCGCTGGTGGTGAGCGAAAAAGAGAAACATGAGCGCTCGGCAGCACTGCTCAAACTCTCTGACCAGAAAACGGTGGCTTTCTATGAACGACACCGCTCGCAACAACGAACTGTGCTCTTCGAAAAGGCACAGAAGGGTAGGGCAATGACGGGATTTACTGACAATTACATCAGGGTGCAACTGCCCCCTCGTGCCAGTTCTGACGCTCTCGACAACCAGTTGCGCACCGTCACCCTCGGCGATTGGAACGCGCAGCACAATGCGCTCATGGCGCTCGGGGTTGATTAGTTTTTACCCTCTGTGTCCTCAGTGTCTCTGTGGTGAAAACAAGCGATTTTGTTAACGATACGATAATATTATGAATCCTCAAAATATCAATAACACACGAAAGGGAAAGGTTGCCGGCACCAAGGTGGCTGTGGTCATACTCAACTGGAACGGCCTCAACATGCTCCGACAGTATCTGCCGTCGGTCTCCTCGCTCTCGCCCGAGGCGGAGGTCTATGTGGCTGATAACGCCTCTACTGACGACAGCATGACATTCCTGGCAGAGCAATATCCGCAGGTGCACACTATGGTGCTCGACCGCAACTACGGCTTTGCTGAGGGCTACAACCGCGCTCTGCAACAGATTGATGCTCAGTACTATGTGCTGCTCAATTCCGACGTGGAGGTGGCACAGCACTGGCTCGCACCGCTCATAGCATGGATGGATGCACATGATGATACTGCCGCCTGTCAACCCAAAATCCTCTCTGTGGCTGAGCGCGACAGGTTCGAATATGCAGGTGCTGCAGGGGGATTCATGGACCGTCTCGGATACCCCTTCTGCAGAGGACGGGTGTTCTCTTCCGTGGAGCGCGATGAGGGACAGTACGACTCCACTGCCGACGTGATGTGGGCTACTGGTGCATGTATGATGGTCAGGGCGAAAGACTTCCATGAGGCAGGAGGCTTCGACGCACGCTTCTTCGCTCACTGCGAGGAGATAGACCTCTGCTGGCGCATGAGACTGGCAGGACGACGCATCGTCTGTGTGCCAGAAAGCCGTGTGTACCACGTGGGTGGAGGCACGCTGCCCAAGAAAAACCCGATGAAGACGTTTCTCAACTTCCGAAACAACCTCACGATGCTCTACAAAAATCTGCCGGAAGAGCAACTGAAACCTGTCATGCGCCGACGCTGGTGGCTCGACCGCCTGGCTATGTTGCAGATGGTCCTCTCTGGCTCGCTGTCAGAGTCTAGGGCGGTGATGCGCGGACGACGGGAGTATCGCCGATGGAAACATGAGTTTGATGACGAGCGGAAGCGCATACAAAGTATGGCACAGGCAGCGGCAGCCGAATCTGCTCTCTCTGACTGTGCCATACTCTGGCAGTACTATGCGCGGGGCAGGAAGACTTTCACCCGCCTGCCTCTCTGAACTACGCTCACTCCATCACCTCGCTGATGGCATCGCCTATGCAGCAGTCGGGGCGCTCTATGTGCAGCATGGCACATACAGTGGCGGCTATGTCGGTGATGTGGGTCTCACGCACAGTCTGACCTTTTTTCACATGCCAACCCATGAACACCAGGGGTATGTGCGAGTCGTAGGGGTTCCATGCTCCATGACTGGTGCCGATATAGTCGTCGTTGAAGCTCCAGCTGAGCAGGCCTGAGCGAACGGCCACGTACACGTCGCCACTGCGATGACTGTTGTAACCATTGCATATTCGCTCCTTCACTATCGGAGGTATGCCACTGCTGCCTACCTTGTCATAGTCGCAGGCAAAGATCACGTCGCTGTCGGTGAGTAGCATCTCTACTACTGCGTCACGCACCTCGCTCAGAGATACGCCCTTGGCACGGATGGCCTCACGCTCCAGATACAGACGGTTGTCCATGATGTTACGCACCCACTCCTTTCCACCGTAACGCTGAGACAGCATCTCGTTCAACTTCTTCTTCATCGCCTGGTTGTCCCAACCGCCACTCGGCAACTTATGCTCGCGCAGGTGCTTGGGGGAGTGCATGCCACCATGGTCGGCGGTCAGAAAGAGAAGGTAGTTGCCACGACCTACGGTCTCGTCCAAGGCACTGAAAAGTCGGGCCAGCTCCTTGTCCAACTGCAGGTACACGGCCTTGTTCTCCGCACCACGGGTGCCGTAGGCATGACCTATCAGGTCGGTGCTCGACACACTCACGGCCAACAGGTCGGTCACATCGTCCTTGCCCATCTGCTCCTGCTTCAACACCTCTATTGCCAGGTCGATGGTCTTCGTCACGCCCTTGGGACTCTCCATCAGTTTTAGGTCCTTGTCGGTGTGCTTCTTGTTGAACTCCTCCATCCATGCGGGCAACTTGTCCATGTAATAGCTGCTCGTCACATAGTGACCGCTCATGGTGTCCCACCAGTAGGCGGCATCGGCACAATGACCAGCTGGCAATATCGACGCACGGTCTTTCAACGCCACACCCACAACCTTCGCCTTGTAGTCGGTGGCGGTCTTCAACTGGTCGCCAATGGTGCTGGCCAACAGCAGATGGGGCGATTTCATGCCTGTCTTGCCCGGGGCACCAACGGTGGTCATGGTGGTGTCGAGAACGCTGGTTGTGGTCTTGCCGTTCACGTAGAAGTCATTGCCAGCTATGCCGGTGAAGGCCGGCGTGCTGCCGGTGTACACGCTGCTGTGACCTATGGCGGTCACTGTGGGCACGTAGTTGATCATGGTGTTCTCGCAACTGTGACCCTCGCTCAGCAGACGACGAATGCCGCCCTCGCCAAACTGGTCGTAATAGTAGTACATGTAGTCCCAGCGCATCTGGTCTACCATCACGCCCACTACTAACCGCGGGCGCTCTAATCCCTGGGCGCTCAGTGTCATCGTCACCATCAGCGCCAACAAAGTCATTATCTTCCTCATATCTCTGTTTTATGGTTTTTCATCTGTTTTTTCGGTTTTTCTGGTTTTTCCGGTTTTTCCGGTTAGTGCGTTGCGCGCGATACGCTCCGCAGCGCATGCACCTGTCGGCGTGCTGCCTGC
>OMSQ01000056.1 GCA_900313805.1 uncultured Prevotella sp.
GTCCCCATTTTTATTTAAAAATATACAATAAAAGTACCTATTTATAAATTATTATTACCAAACATATCTGTTAATTATAGTTAATTTGTTGGGGAGGGTAGTTAATATTTGTTAAGTGTACTAAGCATTCTACACACACTCGATATTATTATATTATATTTGCATGAATAAAACGAGACTAGCGTTCGAATTACGAAAAACTAATTGAAGTTTGACTAAACTAAATATGTAAAAAATTTACATTCAAAATTTTGGCAAAAAGACTAACATTTCGGACAGCTTTCACCACAGTCATAAAGGACAAGTGTGTGGTACGATATGCGTTGGCAGTTATATTACTGCTGTCTGTATGTCGTGAGATTGCCGCATCGGAGAAAAGATATCCGATGGAAGAGTCATGTCCCGAATTGAATGTCATCAAAGAAGATCCAATTGACAGCACCTTCTACGAGCGCTACCCCTATGTGGTATTGATAGACGAAGGCGATGACACAGAGATAGATGATGATTTTTTCTATAGTCACGCGGCTTCAGTCACCTTCAAAGTCTCGAAGACCGATCTATTAAGCAACGATAAGACATTTAGGGAACTGACCGACGAGGTTCTGCCGGGCGTCAGCCGTGACAGTCTCAGGGTGGTTCGTATGCAGATGCGTGGTGCTGCATCGCCAGAGGGGCCGTTTGATTTCAACCGTCAGTTAGGTGAGGGACGACTGAAGGCGCTCTACAATCACGTACGCGAGCGTCTACAGCTCCCTTCCCCAGACAACATTAAGTTTGAGACCGAGATAGAGGACTACAACTATCTGTGTCGCCAGATGGAGCAGGCAGGTGACAAGGATTACGAAAGAGTGAAGCTACTTTACGACAGATATATCCCCAGTCACCAGTACAGGGAGATGAAACGAGCCATGCAGCGTATGGACGGGGGTAAGGTATGGCGCAGGCTTCTTGTCACCTACTTCCCCTCACTGCGTGCAGCGCGTGTAATCATCATTTGCCAGAAGCCGCCAAAGCCCCAGGTTACAGAACCGCCTGTTCCTGTTGACACCGTGAAGCCTGCCCCTGTGGAGCCATGGTTGGAGCGTGTGCCTCGCCGAGAATTGCTTTCGGTGAAGACCAACATGCTTTTCTACGGAGTGTACATGCCTGGTGGTTATAACAAATGGTGTCCAATCCCCAACATAGCCATAGAATACTACCCTCTGCACGGTCACTTCACCTTTGGAGCCTCATACGACAACCCCTGGTGGCAGCACTATCATCATCACAAGTATTTCCAGATACGCAACTATCAGTTGGAGACCCGCTACTACATGCGTCCTGGTGACATAGAACTTAATCCTGAGGGAGAGGGAGCAGCATTCAAGGGATGGTACTGGCAGGCATATGTGCATGCCGGCATTTTTGGTATCTGCTTCGATGAGAACCGTGGCTGGATGGGTGAAGGTATCGGAGCCGGTGTAGGAGGTGGTTATGTGCTGCCCATCTCAAAGAAGGGTCACTGGCGACTGGAGTTCCAGGCGCAGTTTGGCGTGTTCCACTGTGGTTATGACCCATATCAGTATGAGAACCCCGTGGACCCAAACTATCACGACGACCTGTATTACTACAAGTGGACCGACCGTCCTCAATTTTTCAAGAAACGTCAGTACAGGTACACTTGGGTGGGTCCCACGCGTATAGGTGTGACCCTCAGTTATGACCTGCTATACCGCAAGGCTAGCAAGACAGCCCGTGGCTATCGTCACCCGAAAGCCACCATGCCGACCCTGCGTTACAACCCGTTAGTGCCCTACGAGACACGGCTCAACGACGGCAAGGAAGGAGGTGAGCAATGAGGAGCGAAAAGCGAGTACTGTGCCGTAAGACTGTCAGATATGCCATGACAATCGTAGCTGCGATAGTAGTGATGTTGTCGAGCAGTTGCCGCCGCAATCCCGACCTTCATCTATGGGACTGGGATAACCCTGTGATAGACCTGCCAGTGGTAGACTTGAATTTGGAGGTATATTGGGACTATATGCTGATAAGCGGCATTTCATACGACTGGCGCACTGAGTGGTACTATGGCTGGGACGAGGAGGACAAGTTGATCTTCGGCGAGTTGGGCTACACCCAGCCCACGAGTTTCAATCTTCGCCGCTACTACACTGGCGACACCCCCTTAGCGCCCCACGACAAGGTTCGTCAGGCTACCGTCACCGGCCATTCCTATAGTGCCCATTACGACTGGGGTTTCTGGGATATACTGGTGTGGAACGACGTTCACACCCTCGATGGCATACAGAGTCTGATATTCGATGAGACGACCTCTCTTGACTATGTCACTGCCTATACCAACCAAAGTATGAACATGGCACCCTATCATGCCCCGAGATACCAGAATGCCTTCTATGAGCCTGAGGCCCTATATGCGGCCTACGAGCAGGCGATAGAAATCAACCGCAACCTTGACGGTTTCGTGTACGACGAGAAGCGCGATGCGTGGGTGCGCACACTGAAGATGATGTTAGAGCCCATCACCTACATCTACCTGCCTCAGGTGATACTGTATAACAACAATGGCAGGATAACGATGGTGAGTGGCACCTCCAACCTTTCTGGCATGGCTCGCACCACGACCCTGAACACAGGTGTGTCGGGCGACGAGCCGGTAGCCGTGTATTTCAAGATGCGCATGAAGAAAGACAAGGACAAGGACGGGCGCAAAGCCGACATTGTAGGTGGCAGAGTGATGACCTTTGGCATCTGCGGCCAGAATGCCAACCGCATAAAGAGCTATGAAGAAGTAAAAGACGAGCATCGCCATTACCTGGATGTGACCATGCAGTTCAACAACGGAATGGACTCCACCTTCGTGTTTGACGTGACGAATCAGGTACGTCGCAGGTACAAGGGCGGAGTTCTGACCATAGAACTGGATATGGATACCGTACCGACCCCCAAGCGCAGCGGCGGCTCAGGCTTTAATGCTGTAGTGAAGGGTGTGGAAGACGGAGGCACACACGAATTTGAGCTTTAGGAAGACGAAAGATAATAACATTCACCCCAAAAACAAGAGATATGAAACATAAACCGTAAAAAATCACAAAGAAAGACAAGAAACTAATAATTGAAACAAAATTAAAAAACTAGTATTAATAAAAAACTATTTTATCAAATCATGAAAACAAAGCAAATTTTAATGCTGGCATTGTTTGGAATAGTGCTGGTTGGTTGCTCAGAGAGCGACTTAGTAAGCGACGCCACCAATTCTGAGCTGTCTCAGAAGGAAATGGCCATTAACTTTGCCGGTGGTGCGAACAAGATGACCCGTGCCACAAGCAAC
>OMSQ01000033.1 GCA_900313805.1 uncultured Prevotella sp.
CACTGGTTTCAGCCTCTGACCGAAGGCACGGCAGAGAAGCACGACGCCTTCATAGAGCACGACGGCAAGGGCGGCATGATAGAGCAGTTCAGCGGCAAGTTGCTGGTGCAGCAGGAGCCTGATGCCTCCTCCTTCCCCTCGGGCGGCATACGTGCCACCTTCGAGGCCCGCGGCTATTCCGCCTGGGATCCCACATCGCCCGTCTTCATCATCGACGATACCCTCTGCATACCTACAATCTTCATCTCCTATACCGGCGAGGCCCTCGACTACAAGGCCCCCCTGAAGCGCTCCATACGCGCCGTGGGCGAGGCTGCCGCCACCGTGGCCCGCTATTTCGACCCCTCGGTGCACAAGGTGATAAGCAACCTGGGATGGGAGCAGGAGTATTTCCTCGTGGACGAGGACCTGTACAGTGCCCGTCCCGACCTGATGCTCACCGGACGCACACTCATGGGGCACGACTCTGCCAAGAACCAGCAGATGGACGACCACTACTTCGGTATCATACCCGAGCGAGTGGCAGCCTTCATGAAAGACCTGGAGACGCAGGCCCTCATGCTCGGCATACCATGCAAGACTCGCCACAACGAGGTGGCTCCAAACCAGTTTGAACTGGCTCCCATCTACGAGGAGACCAACCTGGCCGTGGACCACAACATGCTGCTGATGAGTCTGATGAAAAAGGTGGCACGCCGCCATGGCTTTCGCGCCTTGCTCCACGAGAAGCCTTTCGACGGCGTGAACGGCTCGGGCAAGCACTGCAACTGGAGTCTGGCCACCGACACGGGCACCCTGCTCCACGCCCCCGGGCGCACACCAGAGCAGAACCTGCGCTTTGTCACCTTCATCGTAGAGACCCTCATGGGCGTGTGGCGTCACAACGGACTGCTCAAGGCGAGCATCATGAGTGCCACCAACGCACACCGACTGGGAGCCAACGAGGCACCGCCCGCCATCATCTCATCATTCCTGGGACAGCAGGTGGCAGAACTGCTCATGCATATAGAGAAGGCAGACAAGGAAGACCTCTTCACACTGGCCGACAAGCAGAGAGTGGAACTCGACATACCCGAGATACCCGAACTCCTTATCGATAACACCGACCGTAACCGCACCTCGCCCTTCGCCTTCACTGGCAATAGGTTCGAATTCCGTGCCGTGGGCAGCGAGGCCAACTGCGCCAGTGCCATGATAGCACTCAACACAGCGGTGGCAGAGGCCCTCACCTCGTTCAGCAAGCGCGTGGATGCCCTGGTGGACAAGGGACAGGAACTGACCAGCGCCATCATCGACGTGCTGCGTGACGACATACGCGCCTGCAAACCCATACACTTCGACGGCAACGGATACAGCGATGAGTGGAAGGAAGAGGCGGCACGACGAGGATTGGACGTGGAGACCAGCTGTCCACTCATCTTCGACCGCTATCTCGACGAGGAGACGGTACAGATGTTTGAGAGTCAGAACGTGATGACACGCAAGGAACTGGCAGCACGCAACGAAGTGAAATGGGAGACCTATACCAAGCGCGTGCAGATAGAGGCACGTGTGATGGGCGACCTGTCCATGAACCACATCATACCCGTGGCCACACACTACCAGAGTCAGTTGGCAAAGAACGTGCAGAACATGTTTTCGATATTCGACCACGACGAGGCAGAAGAGTTGACCGCACGCAACAAGAAACTCATACGCGAGATAGCAGTGCGCACACAACGCATAGAGACAGGTGTGGAGGAACTCATCGATGCACGCCGGGTGGCCAACCGCATAGAGAGCGAGCGCGAGAAGGCCATCGCCTACCACGACACCGTGGTGCCCAAGATGCAGGCCATACGCTATGAGATAGACAAACTGGAACTCATAGTGAGCGATGAGCTGTGGACCCTGCCAAAATACCGTGAACTGATGTTTGTCAGATAATAAGTTTCCTAGGTTTCTAAAGGTCTTTAAGACCTTTCTTTTGGGGCGGCATTAGCCGCCCCAAAAACTTGCTAAAATGTATCATTTTTGTCCTTTTTGTTGAAAAAATGACAAAAAATATTATATTTTTTTTTCTTTTAATACATTTTTGTCTAAATTTGCAAAGTGTGGAGCAGTGGCTTCCTTGATTGGCAAAAACTACCAACTTACAGATATTTAACCAATAATAGTTATATTATGAAAAAACTACTAACCTTTTTAATCGTTTTGCTCTCCACGGCAGGTATCGCGCGTGCGCAGGATACCTATTGGGTCGTGGGAAATACTGCGAGCGTGGGCGAATGGGATCTTGACAATGCCGTAAGCATGAGTCTTGACCAAATCACGAATAAGTATACAGCCCATTTCGACACGTTTGATGCCACTGAGTTCAAAATTGTGAAGAACCGTTCATGGGAAGTGAACTACGGCTTCAATGCCTATATCTACATGGACGAGTATTATCAACTCGTGCAGAATGCCGACAACCTGAGGCCCTATCACTCGTTTCCATACGTGATGACGGATGTCACCTTAGAGTTCGACCCTTCGACCTTGGTTTTCAAGATGTACGGCGGACACTACAAGGTGTTCAGCTTGATAGGTAATTTCAACGACTGGGCAGGCGATGTGGACTTCACACGTCATGACGATGGACACTATACAGCGTTTGCCACGATAAACGGCGATTTTAAAGTGCGTGTCGAGCATGCCTGGAATGAGAACTATGGCAATGAGGAATACCAGACCTTGGAGATGAACAAGGATTACCCCATGGTTTCGGATGGTTATAATTACAAGACCGATTCTCCCAATCAGGTGATGGTATCGTTTGCGTTGGACGCCGACAAGAAACCCGCCAACCTCAGGGTGGCGCCCGCCAACTTCCTGATGGTAGGTTCCTTCTGCGGATGGCAGCCTGCCAATGGCAAATACCTCACTCCCCAGTCAGACGGCACCTACACCTTGGAACTCGATCAGTTGACTGGCAACTTCTCTTTCTATGAAAAGACCACCAGCGGCTACGACAGGTATGGCATGTCACAGGAGACGTTCATCACCATTGGTGAGAGCTATGACCTGGTGAAAAGTGGCGATGCTTACGACCTGAATATGCCCAGCGGACAGACCCTCCAGAATGTGGTGGTGAAGATGACACTGGACAGCAACAATAAGCCTGCCAGCGTGCGGATATGTACCAAGACACCAGATGAGGACACCTACTCATTCCTTTATTACCAGCACACAGACCTGACCACCCATTTCGTGAAGCAGTCTGACGGCAGTTACAAGCTGCACCTCGACGAACTGACTTCACCTGACAACAATAACTGTTTCAGTGTGTGGAAAGGTAGCGACTGGGACTGGACCAATCATGGCTACGGACTGCCCCCTGCAAGTCCCAGTGATTATGCTGCTAAAATAGATATAAACACATCTTACGACTTGGTGACAGGTGGCAACGGCGGCTATGGCATGTACTTCAGCAACGCGCCCGTCACATACAAGGATGTGACCATCACCTTCACTCCCGATGCCAACGGCGTGCCTAAGAATTTCATGGTGTCTTCCTCTAACGCAGTGGTGAAAACTTACGGCATTGTCGGTGAGTTCAACGGATGGGACCTCTCCAACCCCGCGTATTTTAACAAGTTGGAGGATGGCAAGACCTACTGTCTGTTCAGAGATTCCGGACTAAGTGGCGAATTCAAAATCGTGGTAGACAACAGCTGGAACGAGAACTACGGTTACAACGGTGGCACCATGACAGTTGCCGAGAAGTACACCCTGGACAGAAATGGAAATAACATGAACTATGGCGAAGTGCCCAGTGCCGTGCTGTACTTCGAACTTGATGATAACGGCGTGCCTGTGAATTTTCAGGTGGTGCAGAGTGGTAATATCCCTGATGACACATACCATCTGTTATGTAAGGAGAATAAGTATGTTGTTGGAGTGGACATGACGACCGACATGCCTGCCAACCAGTTTGTGAAGCAACCGGACGGCAGTTACAAACTCACCATGGACCAGTTGAGTGGTACTCATGATAATGGTTTCTTCCTGATTGGAGGACAGTGGAAGCATTCTTATAGCGTAAGTCCGGCAAACGCTGGCGACACGGAAGCAAACATCATCGCGGGTTCCGAATACAGCCTCATTGAGAACGGAGTGCCGATGGTATTCAGTGGAATATCGCAGGTTTACAAGAAGGTGACCGTCACCTTCACACCCGATGCCAATGGCGTGCCTACCAACTTCAAGGTTAGCGGTATACCAGTGGTAGACTACAGAATAGCCTGCATGGACAACAACTACGATATCCATGCCGATAACAGCAAGTTCCAACAGTTGGACGATGGCAGTTACATTCTCAAGAGGGGTTCTTTGACCACAAAACACGACCATGGCTTCCTGATAACCACATCTATCTGGTCTCCAGTCTATGGCCATTCCCATTCTGGGGACGCCGAATTTGAGGTGACACCTGATGTGCCCTGCGACCTGGAGTGGGATGCTCCAGCCGTGGTGCTTGCCGGTTCGACGGCGGCAATGAATAATGTTACCATCACCTTCACTCCCGATGAGCAGGGTGTGCCCAAGAATCTCAAGGTGACAGGAACACCAGTAGAAGATTTGCAGACTACATTAGCTATACGATACGGTGATAGGAGAATAGACCTTCATGAGACTCAGTTTGCGAATGAGTATGCTGCAACACTGGACTATTACTCTGGCGGTAAGCTGTATATACAAGAACTGTTGAACGGTGTAGAGATGAGTAGCTATGGTATAGCAAATGGCAGCGGTAGCACCTTCATACAGCCCGACAGAGACTACACCCTCTCAGGTGGTGGATGGTTTATGTACCTCTTCGATGGCTGCGAGCAGAGTCAGGCTTATGACATCTTCATTGTCGTGAAGAAGAATTCTGACAACACCCTCACTTTCAGGATGTCACCTCAAGGCACTTACACTGCTCCCACCTACGCCCTTGTGGGCGATTTCAACTACTGGCGCTTAGAGGATGTCAAGCCTTTCACCAAATACGTTGACAACGACGAGATGGAATTCTACGGCATTGTGGACATGTCATCGCTCAGTGGTGAGTTTAAGATACTGAAGTGGGATGCCACGGTAGACGATGGTAATGGTAACTTCACTTGGAGCAATGCCCTGGCTGATGGTGGAAAGAGTATGGTGGCCACACCATACGAACAAGAGGATGTGATACGATACAATCTGTATCCCGGCGATAGCGGCCCGAACAACGGTATCACTCCTAACATGGTGGTTGACTCGCCCCAGTTGTGGCTGACCATACCCAAGAATGGCGCACAGCCCAACTTGTTCATACAGGGTATCATGAGTGTTCAACCTGTTTACAGCGTGAGTGTGGTGGGCAACTTCTGCGGCTGGGATCTGGACAATGCCACACGGATGAGTCAGACGGGTTTCAAAGTATATGAGGTAGACATCGATAACTTCCCTGGCGGCGAGCAGTTCAAGTTCAGCATCAACAACACCTGGACCTGCTTCCTGGCCAACCTGGAACCCACCAAGATGGACTGGAACATAGCGCATTACTGCGATCGCGACAACAATGACAACAACTTCTCCGTGGGTGAGACTGGCAGGTATTACAACGTGCATATCCGCCTGGTACTGTCAGAAGACGAGATGACGGCCGAAGCCACCATCACTACAGAACCCGTGAAGCTGAAACTGGGCAAGTTTGGCTGGGCTTCGTTCTGTCACGAGGAGGACCTGTCGTTTGCCGCTGCAGTGGATGAGAACGATAATCCTGTCGAAGTGACTACATACGTAGCCACACAGCGTGACGGCGATGCCGTGGCACTGGAGAAGATAGAGAACGGTGCATACCGTGCCGGTGAGGGCATCCTCGTCTTCGCAGAGGATATGGAAGACCAGGAGATAACAGTGCCTCTGCAGAATTATCATGGCACAAACGACGACACCTATTCTGACAACAGACTAAGGGGTATCCTGGTAGGAACACTCGTAGATGGCGGTCCCACGGTGTACCGCTTCGGTTACAGTCCTACTTACGACAAGGTGGGCTTCATGCAGTCTGATGAAAACTTCAACCTCAGCCCTGGAAAGGCCTACCTGCATCTGCTCTTCATGGCATCCAACTTCATACCTCTGTTTGATGGCACAGCCACAGGTATAGAAGGCATCACCACTGACAAGCTCGACACCACTGCACCGATGTATAACACCTCCGGACAGCGTGTGGACAGCAGTTACCGCGGTGTGGTGCTGCAAAACGGCAAGAAGTTCATCTTGAAGTAATAACCTCAAAAATCGATACAATCATGAAAAAATACATAAAACCGGAGTTGAAGACTCTCAATCTCGATATAGAACAGCTGATGGATGAAACCTCGCTGCCAGTGGTGCCCAAAGACCCTGATTTCATCGACATGACCGACCAAGGCATGTTTGATGCTGACGACGGCATCATCCACACCACCAGCGTGTGGGATGAGTAAGCTCTCTTCCCCTGCCGGCCCCGGCCGGCAGGGGATTTTTCTCTGGATTTCTCCAGATAATCTGTTTTTTTGTTCTATATAAATATTTATGACAGCAGATATTTTTGACCGCACCCGTTTGTTGGTGGGTGAGGCAGCTATGAGTCGTCTCGGTGCCGCCCGTGTTATCGTCTTCGGCGTAGGTGGGGTAGGGTCGTGGTGTGCAGAGAGTCTGGTGCGCAGCGGTATCTGCCACCTCACCATTGTGGATGCCGATATGGTGAACATCACCAATGTGAACCGCCAGTTGATGGCCACCACTGCCACCGTGGGCAGGGAGAAGGTGGAGGTGATGCGTGAGCGCCTACTCCAGATAAACCCCGCTGCCCATATCACCGCCATCCACCAGTTGTACAATGCCGATAGTGCCGACCAGTTCCTTCTGGATGAGTACGACTATGTGGTGGACGCCATCGACTCGCTCAAGGACAAGGCTCTGCTCATACTGCGAGCCACCGCCTCGCGTGCCCGTCTGTTCTCGTCGATGGGCGCAGCTCTGAAGATGGACCCCTCGCACATTCGTGTGGCGGAATTCTGGAAGGTGGAAGGCGACCCTCTGGCCCGCTGTCTGCGGAGGAAGTTCAAGAGTCAGGGCCTCTTTCCCGAGCGTAAGTTCCTATGTGTGTACAGCGATGAACAGTTGCAGAATCAGGGAGAGCCTCCCGTAGAGGAGGGTCCAGAGCTCTATCATAAGGTGCAGGTCAACGGTACCATCGTTCACATCACCGCCATCTTCGGCCTCACCCTCGCC
>OMSQ01000083.1 GCA_900313805.1 uncultured Prevotella sp.
GGCACAGCCCAGTTGAAATACATGGACGAGGAGGTGGAATTTGTAGGTGCTCGGAGGGAGAGTTACCAGCGCAACTCCAGAAAACCCATTGTGGAGGACGGCACTCTGGAGGATGACCAAAACCGACGCGATTTCACTATCAATGCTTTGGCTATATGCCTGAACAAAGAACGTTTCGGTGAATTGGTCGACCCCTTCGACGGGGTGGCCGACCTCATGGACGGCATCATACGCACACCCCTTGATCCCGATATCACTTTTTCTGACGATCCGTTGCGCATGATGAGGTGTGTGAGATTTGCTGCTCAACTCAATTTCTACATTGACGAAGAGACCTTCGATGCCTTGGAACGCAACGTTGACCGACTGAAGATAATCAGCGGTGAACGCATCATTGATGAACTCAACAAAATCATGATGACACCGTTGCCCAGCCGCGGTTTGTATGAACTACAGCGCTGTGGCATATTGCCTTATATACTGCCCGAACTCCAGGCCTTGGATGTTGTGGAGCAGCGCAATGGAAGGGCACACAAAAATAACTTCTATCACACTCTGGAAGTGGTGGATAACGTTAGTAAAAAATCTGACAATCTATGGTTGCGCTGGGCGGCTCTCATGCACGATATCGGTAAACCCAGAAGCAAGCGGTGGGATCCTGCTGTGGGATGGACATTCCACAACCATAATGCCATCGGTGCGCGTATGGTACCAGAGGTGTTTAAGCGTATGAAACTGCCTCTCGACATGAAGATGAAATATGTTCAAAAACTCGTGGAACTGCACATGCGCCCCATAGCCATTGCTGATGATGAAGTGACCGACAGCGCTGTCAGGCGACTCATCAATGATGCCGGCGATGACATAGACGACCTGATGCTGCTATGTGAGGCCGATATCACCAGCAAAAACCAGGTGAGGAAACAGCGTTTCCTCGACAATTTCCGCGTGGTAAGGGAAAAACTTGCCGATCTGAAGGCCAGAGACTACAAACGTCTGTTGCAACCCTGCATAGATGGTAATGAGATAATGAAGCTGTTCCATCTGCAACCATCACCCGCCGTGGGAGAACTCAAGAACTGCTTGAAGGATGCGGTGCTCGATAACCGCGTGGCCAACGAACGTGAACCTCTCATGGCGCTGCTCATGCAGAAGGCACAGGAGATGGGACTGACGCCAGCGGAGTAACACAGAGTGTTACAAGATATTAAAAACTTCTGCAAATCTTGCTTCGCTCATTGTTTTTTGGTAATTTTGCGCGTTAATACACCACTAGATATAGTACAACGTGCTATTCATTGTGTGGTTTTGATTGTTTGCAAAATTATAAAAACAGCAAAAATATTATGAAAAGAACAAGAATTATGATGCTGCTCGCCGGCACCGCCATGCTTGTGGCCTGCGGTGGTGGCGGTAACATGAATTTCGGAGACAACGAGTTTCCTGTGGCTACTGTGAGCACACAGAGTGCATCAAGTCAGACCAACTATCCTGCTACCATCAAGGGCATACAGGATGTGGAGATAAGGCCCAAGATATCGGGCTTTATCACCCGTGTATGTGTGCAGGAAGGACAGTCAGTTGGTGCAGGACAGCTACTTTTCGTCATCGACAATGAGACGTATCAGGCCACTGTGCGCCAGGCTCAGGCCGGTGTGAACCAGGCTCAGGCTGCCGTCAGTACAGCCACAGCACAGAAGAACACTGCCAAGTTGACCTACGACAATTCACTGCAGTTGCACAAAAACAAGGTTATTGGTGACTATGAACTGCAAACTGCCAAGAATGCATACGAAAGCGCTGAGGCACAGGTAAATCAGGCCAAAGCGGCACTGGCACAGGCTCAGGCTACTCTGCGCTCCGCCAATGAGACTCTCAGCTTCTGCTATGTGAAGAGTCCTACAAGCGGCGTAGTTGGCAACTTGCCCTTCAAGGTGGGCGCTTTGGTGAGTGCTTCATCCGCACAGCCCCTCACCACCGTGTCGAACATCAGCACCATGGAGGTGTACTTCTCCATGAACGAGAAGGACGTGCTCGAAATGAGTAAGTCGTCTGGCAGTCCCCAGGCCGCCATACAGCATTTCCCACCTGTGAAACTGCAGTTGGCCGACGGCACCATCTATGCCCACGAGGGTAGGGTGACAAAGGTAAGCGGCGTGATTGACTCCGCCACCGGCTCTGTGACAATGATAGCACAGTTCACCAACCCCGACAA
>OMSQ01000058.1 GCA_900313805.1 uncultured Prevotella sp.
ATCTTCTTGCCGAAGAAGCGCTCCAGAGCCTTCCGGCTCTCGGCGCCCACCTTCTTCAGGGCTACTCCCTGATGGCCAATGATGATGCCTTTCTGGCTGTCGCGCTCCACGTATATCACGGCACGTATGCGTATCTGCTTCTCATCTTCATGAAACTCCTCTACGCCCACTTCCACCGAATAAGGTATCTCCTTGTCGTAGTACAGGAGTATCTTCTCGCGTATGATTTCACTCACGAAGAAGCGTGCGGGTGTGTCGGTCCATTGCTCCTTGTCGAAAAACGGTGGCGACGGTGGCAACAGTTCCTTTATCCGTCGGAGCAGCATGTCCACGCCAAACTTATTTTTGGCTGATATTGGCAGTATCTCCGCATTGGGCAGCAATTCATGCCAACGCTCCACGATGGTGGACAGTTGCTGCTGATTACTCTGGTCTATCTTGTTGATAAGCAGTATCACCGGTATGGTAAGTTGCCCCACCTTGTTCAAGAATTCGATGTTTTTCTCGGGATTCTCCACCACATCGGTCACATATAACAGTACATCGGCATCGACGAGTGCCGACTCTGAAAAAGCCAGCATCATCTCTTGGAGTTTGTAGTTGGGTTTGAGCACACCAGGGGTATCCGAGAACACTATCTGTGTGTCGGGTGTATTGACTATGCCCATAATGCGGTGGCGTGTGGTCTGCGCTTTGAATGTTGCGATGGATATCCGCTCGCCTACGAGTTGGTTCATGAGCGTAGACTTACCCACATTGGGGTTGCCAACTATGTTTACGAATCCTGCTTTATGCATGAAGAGTCTGTTATATCTTAATCAAAAAAACGCATTCTTACTCAACGTAGGGATGCGTTCATTATAGCATGTAAAAGAGTTACTTCGATTGCGACTGTGAGTCGTATCCCCACCGCAGATAAGATGCACCGTGCACGAAACCTGCTCCGAAAGCGGTGAGTATCATATTGTCACCCTTACGCAAACGATGTTCATTCTCCCAAAGAGCGAGAGGGATTGTTGCAGCACTGGTGTTTCCGAAATGCTCTATGTTCACTATCACTTTCTCCATGGGCAACTCCATACGTCTGGCAACAGCCTCTATAATACGCATGTTGGCCTGATGAGGCACCACCCACTGGATACTGTCCTTGTCCAAGTGATTACGCTCAGCTATAAGTACGCAGTCGTCACTCATATTAGTCACAGCGTAACGGAACACGGTCCTGCCCTCCTGATAGAGGTAGTGCAGGCGATGATCTACGGTGAAGTGTGAGGCGGGACATACCGAGCCACCTGCTTTCAGGTGAAGGAATGGCAGTCCTTTGCCGTCTGTCCGGAAGTAGGAGTCCATATATCCCACTCCCTCCTCCTCTGTACCTTCTACGAGCACAGCTGCTGCACCGTCGCCGAACAACGGACATGTGGCTCTGTCTTTGTAGTCGAGCAGCGATGACATCTTATCGGCACCAATGACGATGATGCGCTTATACCTGCCACTCTCTATCATGCACGCAGCAGAGTCAAGAGTGTAAAGGAACCCACAGCATGCAGCCCAAAAGTCGTATGCGAAGGCATTCTTCAATCCAAGTTTCCCAAGGACAATAGATGCCGTGGAGGGGAACTTATAGTCTGCCGACGATGTAGTGACAATAAGGGCGTCTATGGTGTCTGGGTCTACACCCGTCTTCTGCAAGAGCAGTTTGGCTGCCTTGCGAGCCATGTACGAGGTGCCCAGCCCCTCTTCGGTGAGAATGCGGCGTTCCTTTATTCCTACTCGGGTCATTATCCACTCATCGTTGGTGTCAACCATGCGAGACAACTCCTCGTTGTTGAGGATATAGTCCGGCACGTATCCACCCACGCCAGTGATTACCGCTCTGACCTTGCCCATTACTCTTCGTTTATCTCAATAGCAACCTTGCCTCTATAATAACCACAAGTGGGACACACGGTGTGGTACACATAGTAAGCACCACAGTTGGGGCAGATAGCGAGTGTGGGTGCTACGGCCTTGTCATGAGTTCTTCTCTTGAGTGTACGGGTCTTTGACTGTCTTCTTTTAGGATGTGCCATTTTTGTTTATACTTTAAATGTTGTTCTTTAATTTTTCCAATTCACTCCATCTTGGATCGACAGTAGCCCGTTCTTCACCACTTCGGTTGGCGGAGTGTGCTTCTAACACACTCATCATGGCAGGGTTGCAGTTGCCAGGTGCGTGCACATGCCTGAAAGGCAGGGCCAGTACTATCAAT
The DNA here is from genome assembly GCA_900313805.1 of uncultured Prevotella sp. Classification (GTDB taxonomy): domain Bacteria; phylum Bacteroidota; class Bacteroidia; order Bacteroidales; family Bacteroidaceae; genus Prevotella. The sequence continues at coordinate 2,252 of OMSQ01000058.1, forward strand.
TCGTATATGAGCCACGACAAGTCCATTTCGCTTTGCTCCACAGGCAGTGTCATGGTATTCTCATCTTCTTCAAACGTGTCACCCAGTGTCACCACCAGATGCTGTGTGGCTGATATCGGCTGCATGTAGGACTCAAGGCACCGGTCGCAGGTGAGTTGCACCTCGCCCTCCACTTTCATATCCACGTCGAACGCCTGCTCTACAGGCTGGATTGCCACTTCGACCGACAAATCGCCATGCTGCACCTCCTCTCCCTTGACAAGTGCAAAGAAGGTGTCGTCCAACCTCTGTGTGAGACGATATCCATCGGCACCCAGAGTCTTCAGATCGATTTGAAACATTTTCAAACCACACATACGGGCTGCAAATTTACTAATATTTTTTAAAACGAACAAATAAATATTCTATTTTTAGAAGTTGCATAGGCAAGCAATCATTCATTGAGTATTATTTTCTCAGTTCAATCCTAAATGTCGTGCCTTTGCCCTGTTCCGAGTTTTTTACATAGATACTGCCTTTGTGATATTCCTCAACTATTCGGCGTGCCAGCGACAGTCCCAGGCCCCAACCGCGCTTCTTTGTAGTGAACCCAGGCCGGAACACGTTTTTGATGTCTTTCTTTGGTATTCCCTTGCCAGTGTCCGAAACGTCTATTATGGCTTTTGTGTCGTGTTCCTCCACGTGCAAGGTGATAACTCCACCATCGACACCGATGGCATCAACAGCATTCTTCGACAGGTTTTCTATAACCCACTCAAAAAGCGAGGCATTCATCGGTATTATTATGTCGTGTTCGGGCAACACCTTTTTCATGACAATCTTATTCGACGTACGACGGTCCATGTATTCTATCACATGGTCTACCACGACATTGAGTGACGATGGCATGAGTTCCGGGAGTGAGCCTATCTTAGAGAACCTGTCTGCAATGAGTTGCAAGCGTCGTACATCCTTGTCCATTTCAGGCAGCAATTCATCATCGGGGTATGTCTCCTTGAGTATTTCTGTCCACGCCATAAGCGAGGAGATGGGAGTACCCAACTGATGGGCTGTCTCTTTAGAGAGTCCCACCCACACTTTGTTCTGTTCTGCACGTTTGGACGTGAGCAGTGCAAATATGGCTATGACAACGAATATCATCACGATGCCCAACTGCACGTATGGCCACCTGGAAAGACGGCGTATCATGCTCGAATCATCATAGCAAACATATTGGCAGTCAGTACTGTCTTCTGAAAGCGTAATTCTCACGCACTGGTCCTCATCTTTCCACTTACGTCCGAGTGTAGTGGCCTGTATCAGGCTGTCGCCCATGTCTGTGGCACGAATGTCAACATTGCGCACTATCACTGCCTGCATAGAAGAATCGAGTACTACTACAGGAATTGTGTTGTTTTCATCAATTACTTTCAGAACCAGGCCCAGGTCGGTATTCTCGTCAGCCATGTTGAGTGAACGCACGGCCTCTGCCCATACCTCCATCTTATTGTGCTCTTCTGAAGAGAGGTCACGCACCAGATAATGTGACACGACCAGCGAGGCAACAGCTATGATAACAGCTGCCAACACAAGTATTATCTTTACCTGACGTATCCTATCTGTCCATTTCATGATTAAAGAACGAAAAACCATGGGAATTATTATAGGAACAGTGGGTAGTTGGGATACAATAAAAGAAGAGTGCCCGCCATTTGGCGAGCACTCTCATTTTTGAAAGAAGGCGGCTTCCTACTCTCCCGCATTGCATTGCAGTACCA
>OMSQ01000148.1 GCA_900313805.1 uncultured Prevotella sp.
AAAGGCCAAGGAAATGGGATTCTTACATTGTGAGGTAGAAGAATGAATAGCATGATATGTAGAATGAGATTTATATTTCTGGCATTTCTTGACAAGCAGGACAATGAGTTGTTGAAGAACGTCAAGTCATCATAGTAAAGAACCCAATGCAAGTAGGCACATACAGCTATACCAACAAAAGTGGTATGCCAATGACTGTACCTGTAATCGAAGGTGAAATGGAGTAATCTTGATGAAAAAAGCAATGTACATGACACCCAATAACAGAAAGGCTATTGAAGCCTGTTATTTCATGCAGCCAGATATTTTAGCTGATATGATTGAGGAAGATTCTTTTGATAAGACTCTTCTCGAAGACATAGGTAGCATAAGATGCCCAATACCCATCTATTACATCACAAAACTTTGGGACTTAGCTCTGAGTGAGGAATCATGGCCAGATACGATAAAACCTCAAGTAGCAGATGCTCACAAAAGAAATATGCGTATTGCCGACATTTGGTTAAACACTTTTGGTATTGATATTGCATCTTTGAATATTGAATATGGGAACTATGCTTGCAGCTTTAAGGACGGAGGAAATATTTTGATTGCAAAGGATTCTGTTCTGGAACTACAGAAAACGGATATCCCCCAGATAGATATAGACCTTTATCGCGCCACAGTGTTCTTCGATTATTCGGAAGTAGAAAGACTTCTGAAAGCAGGCGCAGACGGACAGAGTTTGTACAACATGGACGAAAAAAAGTTTGAAATGACTGACTTGGGAATGTGTACAAGATATTTCGATTTATGGAATATAGATATTGTTTTCCCATTTAAGGATAACTGTAAAATGGATATTCCTATAGATGCTCTAAATCTTATGGAGGCTTGTGCCTTAAAAAAGCTCATTGGTTTGTTTGAGAGATACGGAGCACATAAAGTTGATCGTGTCGATAATGGATTAAATATGGACAGAAGTCTTACAATAGAAGAAGGTATAAGTTATGAAACGGCGAAAGCCATATTGAGAGGAGACATCCATTTGGTAAAATCCATGCTTAAAGCTCAAGGCTCACCAATTTCCATTGCAAGTTGGCATGGAGAAAGAAGAGGACTGTTTTCTAAAGGTAAAATCAATAGTTTCCAACTTTCACAAGCAATGTTCGATGCACTCAGAGACACAAAATATTCGGACAAGTATCATATCAAAGAAATATGGAATCTTCATAAGGCATTATTCCCATCCATTGAACGCACTCCTTATGATCAATTTGATTTCATTATTTGGAATTGGATGGAAGAACCTATAATCCGCAAAACGAAATGTTCTGAAAAAATAAAACGAAGCGTTTCGCTCCACAAAACGAAATGTTACTTTTTGGGGTTCCCTCCTAACGGGGAAAAACACTTCATATATTATTGAGATGTATAGATACAACATACTCGAAATTTGGGTAGAATCCAGGCTACTGACCAGAATTCTACCCAATCTTTGTGGTATTTGATTATCATTCAAATGGCATTAAAATGTAATCCAGAGAAGCATCGTCAGTATCTTCATCTTCTTAGTAAATTGATATGCCTGCGACGGGTCGGATATTGCTGCTTGTAGAGGTCTTGCCGGTGCCATGACCGTACTGTGTACCTGTAAACCGCCATATGGATTTTGTGCTGTATTCTGTGCTTGACAGGAAAGGCCCTCTCAGTTCCGTGCCGCCGATGAGCCTCAGTATGTAGTTTATTGCATCCCAGTGCGAGCTTATCATAGCCAACTCACCCAGCGATGGGAGCCACCACTTGCCTGCGCCTACAAGACTGTGGTCGCTGTCTACATTGCTCGGGTAGTATTCCAGACATTTCTTTGCCGCAGGTGCATCACTGCTGAGTGTGGTGTATATGGTCGAGGTCTTTGCCTTTCCATTAAAGTCAAGCAGTGCGTTGTCGGTGGTTGTTATTGCTGTCGTGCCGCCCGATACTTCGCTTGTCGCCCATGCCAGTGACGAATACTGGTCTTTTGCCACTATCAGCGCATGGCCGCCCTCTATCACACCCACGCCTATTGCATTTGCTATGGCTGTATTGATGCTGGAATATGACAAGGGTGCGACCACAGTCTTGTTACTGCTTATTCCTGCCACAAACACGTTACTTAGCAGTGGGTACACCATCTGCAAGTCCTGTAATGTCCTGCTCCCGATTGGCTCACCGCTTGCATCCAGCAGTGGTATGCGTGTGGTGTCGCCTACTGACGGTGATGTGTCCTCGGTGTAAAACCACTTTTTCAAACTGTCTTTGAATGTTCCCATAATTCTCTATTTTTTGTTTGTTTTGTTTATCGAGTTCTTACCAGTTGTCGTTTGTCCGATACGGGCCGAGCATTAAACCTGCACCGAGTCCTGTGGGCTCTTCTCCACTTATGAAGAACGATGTAGGTACTTGTATCACTTCCTCCACGTCTCTTGCCCTCAGCGTGTCCAGTCTTCCGTTGGTGTATATTTCCACCGACGTACTCTTGCTCGCGTTTATCAGCGTGATGCGCTGTGTCTCCTCCATCGCTAATAAATAGCGGAAGGTTTCGCTGCCACCTGACATTACGGCAAACACTATTGTTGTGATGGCACAGCCCGAAGCCAGCGTGCTCATCCCTGACGGATAGCAGGGGATAGGATAATAAGTTCTTCCCTGCGAGTCGGTGTGAGCGGTTAAATTGACTTGCACTGGAGTATTGAGTGCTCCGTTTACAAAATAATAGCCGTACTGACCTTGTATCTTCAACGTGGAGTAATGCGCCGCACCAAACACACCCCTGCACCATATATCTGCACCATAGAAGCGGTAACTGCGACCATCCTTGCCTCCGTTGTGATAAATATCACCTTCAAAGTACATCAGCGCACTGTCGCCAAATCTTATCTTTCCTCCGTTTGGCACACCGCCACTGCTGACCGCCTCTAATGACTGGAACGAGCCTGTCACACCACTAAGAGCACCTGCAAAGGTGGCGTCTCCTGCGGCGTTCCATGATATTTTCCCTCCTGCCAACTGACCGCTGCCATCGGCATTGAACAGCACCTTGCCACTGCTGAAATGTGCCGCACCAGTCAGCAAGTCCACTGCATACACTGGGATGAAGTTGTGCTGACCACCAGTCACATGGTCGGTGTTAGGATAGGCAGGGTCAAACTTCGTGTAGTCTTGACTTGCAGCACCGTTCACTGTGCCGTTGGTGCTTATCATCCAGTCACCGCTAATGACCGCAGAGCCGAACTTGGCGAAACTTCCGAAGACGGCCTCGGTTATGAGGTACTTAAAGTCATCGTACATCAACGTGCACCAGGGGTTGTCATTACCTGGGCTGCCCAACTGTGCCATAGTATATGTTCCGTTAGGTGCCTTGTCGTATACATAGTAGTTGTCGGTGCTCTGTAGATAGAAGAACGGGCACTGCGCATCGCTCACAAGGAACGTGTCGGCAGAGGTGGCATCGTATTCGCCTCCGTAGTAGTACATCCTGCCTGTCTTGCCGCGTTCTCCCTGCTCTCCCACAAGGTCGTCTTCATGCGCCATATACGCGGTTGCTGCTTCGCCCTGCTCCAGTTTAGGCATGCACACATATACTGTGCCGCTTGACACACGCAGCATGATATTGAACGTGGCGGAGGGGAATGAACTTGCGGTCTTGAAGGTGATGGTATGGTATGACTGGCTCCCTGCCGCCCATGTCACGTCTCCGTCCACTGGCACGGTGGTTCTGCGCTCTCCGTCTATGTACCATCCTGCCGTAGTGTCTATGCAGGGCGAGGCACTGCCTGAATAGAGGAACGTGTGCCATGCTGCGGTTGACTGGCACCAGAAGGAGAGGGTGTACCATGTGGCAGGTTCCAGCCTTTCGTACACGTTCTGCCATACCTGCGTATAGTCACCGCTTGCCACGATTTGAAGGCTCTTCCTTCCGTCAACGGTCTGCGACGAACTCGCGCTCACATGACTCCAGTCATTGCTGTTCCATGCCTCTTTCACAATGTCCAGTCCGCGGTCAAACACCGTCCTTAGCAGGATATTGGGCTGCACCTCGTGTGCATCCTGTCCGTCCTCCACGGTGCTCACCGAGAATGTGTTGCTTATGGTCTTCATTACTGGCATATCGTCTTTTTCTTTATGTGACTATTTCACTGCAAGCACTATGGCTGTGAGGTAGTTCCCGAAGTTCTCCTTCACTTGCGCATAGGTCAGTGTGATGCTGGCTTTATGGGTGGTGGGGTCTACATCAAGCGGTCGCCATCCGCTCAGTGTGCCAGAGGATGCCCTGTTCGGAATACCTGTAATGTCGGCTGTCACCTCATTTCCCTCTGCATTTAGCAGTTTCACTCCGAAGTTCGCCCATGTGCTATCCACGGTGGGGTCGGTCTGCGTGCCTATCCATATATACCACGTTATGCTTCCGTTCGGCTTTAGCGTGGCAGAGTTGTCGTTGCTGCCGTTGTACTGTATGTACATCTGCTCGGGGTCGGTCTGGTCGTCTATGTTCTCAAAGGCAGCGTAGGTCTGCGAGGTCTGCTGACCGCCGCTATCCACGGTGTAGGTGAAGTCGCACTCTATTATAGTGTTGTCGGTGATGGCTGACTCGTTTACCTGCTTGGCGTTGTTATAGGTCGTTCCGTCTATGGTCACGGCTGCACCTGCGCCTATCGAAGTGCCGTCTTTCTTCCATTGCGTTGTGAAGCCCGAGGTCAGTTCCGTGCCGCTGGCATCAAACAGCCTGCCGTACATCGTTATGACCTGGTTCTTCTCTGTCACTACATTGCTGCCCACAAACTCTATCAGTCCGAACACACCACTGGTTGACACGCCTGTTATCCTTATCTGCGCTGTGGCGGCAAAGGCTATCGCAGTGCCTCCCTTTGTGTATGTTCCCCTATAGGTGATGGTGTCTATGTCTACGTTGGCACTTGAGGCGAGGTTGGCTATTATCTTGATTGCAGTCTTGCCCGTCAGTGTCCTGTCACCGACTACCACGGTTGCCACTTCCTCAAACTTACCTGTGGTGTCTATGTGTGTCGTTGAGTCGAACTCCAGTGCCACGCCGTTGTAATACCATGTGCCGCCTGAGTCTGGCTCTACTGATGTGTTTCCGTCAAGCAAGTCCACATAGATTGTGGGCTGGTTGGCTGCCGTAGTCCAGTTGGGTACTGCGGTAGTTCCCGTCCACGCCTGGGTCAGTGACTTGTTTGATAGCAACTGTCCGTGCAGGGTTGCTCCATCGTCTATGCACTCTACATAAAATCTGTTCGATACTGTACTCATGCTTCTTCCTCCGTATTATTTGTTTCTTCACCCTCTGCTGGCGTTTCTCCTTGGGCGGTTATACCACCCTCGTCATTCACTGGCTCTATGGGTGCGTTTTCACCCATCTGGTAATTGTTCTGCCGTATCAGCGTCTTCGCCACTTCTGCGGAAATCATCTCCACGCCTGCCAGTCCGCTGACAAACTCTTCGGGGGTGAGGCGCACACGGGCAAGGTCACGCTCGTTTAGGATGAAACGACCGTCCTCGGTGCGGTAGCGGGAAGCAATCATCCCGCTTCTCTGCGCTATGTCCCTCGTCACAATGTAATTCGCTGTCGTCATCATAATATCGTATGTTTTTATAGTCTGTCGAAAACTGTTTTCGAATCATCGGTTACTGCCACTCCGTCCTCGGTCACTGTGTCCCACGGGCCTAACATATAGCACTCGGCATGTACGGGGGTGCTGTAGGTGGTGTGCTGGCGCAGTTCCTCGCTGCTCACCTCTATGCTCTGGCCCCATCCCATGTCCTTGTCGGTGAAACTCACAATATTTCCCTGCACCTCGGGCACTCTCGCCTTATAGTTGAACAGGAAATGCTCTCTCTTCTGTGCATCGGTCAGCACGCCGCTGTGGTGGTTTATGATGTTCTCGAACTTCATCGGCCTCTCGTCGTCGTTCACGGCCCTGCCGTTGTCGCATATCGTTGTGGCATCTATCCTCGGGAAATCCCACAGCAAAGAGCACCTCGCCTTGAAGGGCAGCACGTCCGACGATGCTGATGTGGTGGCACGGATATACACTATCAGGTCTATATGCTCCACATACATGGCATCTATGGTGATGGTGTCTGTGCCCTGTCCTTTTCCCGTCTGCTGTGTGGCCTGCTTGTAGCACTCTAAAAGGTTTACGGCTACTTCATCGCTGCTTATTCTTCCCACGCCGTACACAAGGGCGCTCCACACGATGTAGTGTTCGTCGGTCACGTCTTCGTTGTTCTCATCAAGCACCTGCACTTGAAATGTGTAGGTACTGCTGTCGGTCAGCGGGTTGAACAGGGTCTTTGTGGGGGCAAGGAGGTTCACTGTGTATCTCTCTGTGGTACTGTCCTGGTTGGTGACAAGTGTCACTGTGCCTTTCACGGTCACGGTCACTGCGCTGTCCCTCGGGTCTATGTATTTCGCCACGCAGCATATCGGCTGACCTGTTTCGCTGGCTTCAGTGGATGCAGGGGGCACGTTCTTCTTCACGGTCAGGCTCCTTGTGGGGTTGTTCTGCGAAGGGTATTCGTACACTGCGCCCGTTATCTGCACTGGGCTGTAGGGAATGGGAGTCCAGTGCGGACCAGGCCACAACGTATCTGACGAAGAATAGTCGGTGTTGTCCTGCGTGTTCCAGAAGTACCAGTTCACAACAAGCCACGATGGGGTATATGATGTTCCTGTGTTGGTGTCTATGGCTGTGATTTTAGGTGTCAGTAGCAGTGGGTAGGTGCTGCGGTCGGGCTTGTAGGTGCTGTCGTTGGCGTAGTACCACTGCTCTATGGTGTCGCTCGCCTCAATGGAGAAATTGTCACTGAGGGGCGGCAGCATGGTCTGTATCACCGTCGGGGTTGATATGTTAAGTCTTCTTCCCATGTCTTATACTGTTGCTTGGTTCTGTACTATCACTGTGTTCTCTCCGTCATTCACGCTCACGGTGCAGGTGAAGATGGCTCTGTTGGCTGACGACCACCCCTCGGGCATGTCGCTGTTTGTCAGGGTCAGGGTCTTTACTCCTGTCACCGAACCTCTGTGGCTGGCATCCCATGCTGTGTCGGCTGCGGTCTTCCCGCTGTCGCTCTCGCGCGTCCATGCCCACGATGCTGCGGATATGTCGGCGGTTATATCCATGTTGCCGAAAAACAGATGCGGGGTGAGCACGGTGTTCACTATGTCGCGGCGGAACTTGTCGCCGTTGGTGCTCACTATCTCCATGCTGAGGTTCTGGTTGCCCTCGGAGAGTTGCCATGAACTGCTGTTCCATGCGGGCTCCACATACACCCCGTTCCTCGGCTGGTTGTACTTGCACATCCACCTGCATCCCCTGTGGGTGACGAAGTGACGCTCATACTGCTGTGTCACGGCATTGTAGCCTCCTGCGAGATAGTCGGTGTTGTCCTGCCACTCACCTTTGTCTACATCTATGCACACATAGTCGCCCGCTGCATCTATCTTCACAAAGTCGCTTACCACTATTCCCTGCGCATACAGGTAGTCGCGCCCTGCGTTCACCCTGTCGCGAACATTGGCATAGTCAAGTACGAAGTCGGGCAGTGTTCCTAATGATGTTCCTATGTTGTCGTTACGCAGTTTGGGTTGGTCTACACCAACCAATTTTACTATCCTTCCATCCTTTGCGGAGAGGTAGAACAGTTGCTGCCTGCGCTTTATGCTTGCAAGCACGGCGGCATAGTCGGCTGATGTGGGGTTGGAGTAGTTGTGGCATCCCCATCGTGCTATCGTCATTAGTTTACATGGAGGAAAGTTCTTCCCTGCCGGTGTGTCGCTGTCGCCGTAGAGCGATACCATGATTTGGTTGTCTCCGAGTGACTGGTCTGTATCTCTGTCGGCCTCCACTCTCATCCACGAGGTATAGAACTTATTTGCTCCGTCTGTTTCGACGGATGTGCTCTGATAGTCGCTGATGCCCGCTTCCTTGGCTGCAAGAGTATTGATAATGCCCTTTATCACATTGCCGTACTGCTGTGCGGTAAAGTAGCCCTCCCACTTCTCTTTCAGGGTGAGGATATATAGTGTCTCACCGCCTACCTCCACCTCTTCCACATCTTCGATCTGGTCGTTGTCGGTAAATAACGTGTCGCCCTCCTGTGCTTGCAAGCGGTTGATGAGCAGTTCCGTCACCTCAAGCACCGACCTTACTCTCATGCTCTCCACCTCGCCGTTACCCAGCGCATCCATCTGCCATCCCTGCAAACCGCTCACGAAGTTCCCGCTCTTCATTATGCTGTTCAGCAGTGCCGCCCCGTTAGCAGTCCACCCGTCCGCAAAGGTTATCCTGCCTTGAGCGGTGTCGGGGATATCCTTGCGGAGGAACTTGTCATAAACGATGCTGCCGTCTGCTATGTCGCCCGCCTTGTCGGCATAGTTGGCACGCGCCGCCTGCCCTGCGCCATCGGCATACGCCGCACTGTCGGCATAGCCTGCATGGTCGGCACGCAGCGCATGCTTGGCCTTCTCTGACGTTGCGCCCGAGCCGCCGGCGGTGTATACGGTGCGCGTGCCGCCGCTGCCTGTGTCCTTCGGTTTCTTGATTATCTTTATGTCAATCATCGCTCTCGATCTCCTTTAGTTTCAGGTCTGCACGCCCTTCCATGAGGTTGCGGCTTATGCCCTCGACGAAGTACGTCTTGCCGCCCATGGCCGGATGTGTGTAGTGATTGAAGATTGAAACGGTCTCGCCCGTATCTGTCAGTTTCTGCTCCATCTCCACCCGCGGCTCGTGCCACTCGCGGTAGTAGCTGTCCACATACAGCTGCTCGGGCTTGGCCTGCGTGGCACTGCCGTGGTCGTAGATACTTGCCACTCCCTCTGCCGTGCTCACGTTCACGGGCGTGCTCAGGCATACGGTGTTCACCACGTCCAGCGCGGTGCACTCGGCTGCTGTCAGTGCCGATGTTATCTTGAACTCCAGGTCGTCCTTCCTGTTCGTGAAGTCCTCGCGCGTGTCGCTCATATACACCAGGTCGCTGCCGCCGGTAGTGTCCTTGCCTCCGTTGTCGCTGTATATCTTCACCTCGAAGTTCTTCACCATGATGCTGCTCACATGGGCGAGCAGGGGTATCGTGCTTGTGCCCCATGACGTGTGGCGGAAGAATGTGGGGTGGCGGCGCGTCACCTCGTCCCACAGGCAGTTGACCGGTCCCAGTATCATGAACTTCACTTCTCCGCTGATGTGGTCGGCACGCGTTATGGGTATTGCTATACCCTCTGCATCCACGCCCATCGTGTAGCTTATGTTGTTCTGCAGGTCGAACTCAGTGCCTATCAGGCTGTCGCCTATCTTCGGGTCGAAGCCAATGTAGAAGCACTGCTGGTAGTACTCGTCGTCGCTGCTGCACTGCTCCCGCGTCTTGTACGTGCGCCACTCGAAGTCCGTCACCTGCCCCTGCGTGCCTGTCTCCACCACGCACTTGTCGCCTATCACGAGCATGCAGGCCAGCACCGACACCTTGCTGATGTGGTCGGCACTGTCGCCCACGGCACTGTACTTAAACTCATACTCCTCGGGAGCCTTGCCTGTATAAGGCACCAGCCCGTCGTCCGTCACCGTGTCCCACTGCACCTCATTCTCGGGGTGCTCCGCCTTCCAGTACTGGCGCGTATAGTACCTGCCGTCGTCGTTGTCGCGGCTTGGCACAGTTTCATGCCACCACCGCCCCTGCTGCCAGTCGGTCTCACTGCCGTCGTGCAGACGGCCGTAGGTGTCCGTCACGTGCATTATGGGGTTCAGTATCACCTTGCCGCTCAGCACGATGTAGTTGGTTATGGCATCGTCCACAGGCGAGAAGCTTCCGCCTGCGCTGCTGCCGTTATATACTGCGTAGGGTATGTAGCCCTGTATGTCGGCAGCGTCGGGGTAGTAGTGCCCCTCCCGGTCGTTCTCGTTGCCGTTGACGGACACCACCATGTAGTCGGTCATCTGCACCTTCGACACGGGCGAGTTGTCATCATGGGCGGTGTTGGTCTCCACGCTGCCCAGTGCTATGATGGCTGCGCCCTCCGACGAGCCGAGGTAGTTGGGCAGGCGTTCCTGCCATGTGCCCAGACGGCAGAAGCGGTCCACTATGTCCTCAGTCACGTCGCCTGCCAGGGGGAATGTCCACCTGCTGTTGCGCCTCACGCGCACATACCAGTCGGTGATGCGCCCCTCGCCGTAGTCGGTGGGCTGGCCCTTCACCATGTTGTGGAAAGCGTCGTAAGCCCTTGAGCCCTCGCCGTCCGACGAGTACTCGGTGCAGTATTTCTGGAACGTGGTATAGGGTGAGTCGAGCAGATCGTCGTCCAGCGGGCTTTCTATCACTCTGTCCATCTCCTTGGTGCTGCATGTGAGTAGCAGCTGGTTGTACACCT
>OMSQ01000032.1 GCA_900313805.1 uncultured Prevotella sp.
CTGCCATCAGGTGACTCTGCTGATGCAATTCGTAGACCTGCATCGAGGGCTTTGAATACTTCTTTTCTTTTTTCATTGTTCGTTTTAGTTTTGGGGGTTGTTTTGATGTTAAAGTGTTATTGTCGTTATTGTTGTTATGGAAGTTCTTTTGTCTCTCCACATTTTTGCCCCCTTAAGTGCCTGTAAGAAGTCTTAGTATATAGATACGATAAAGCGTGGCACTGTATGCCTGCATCTTCAGACTGGGGTCCTGAGAAAACCCGACAAACTAGATGCATTGATATCAGCCCACGCCATAGCGTGAGAAGTATCATACTTCCTCTTGTTATTCATTGAGATTTCTCAGGTTTCAGTCTGACAAGAAAAGCATAACGCTTCACAATTCCCACAAAATAATTGGCCATCAGCACATTAGCATGCCACAAGCCATAGAGATGCCGTCTAATGACAACAACTCCGCTGCAAAGTTACGCAAAAAGTGTATAAATAAAAAAAGATTTTTTTATAAAAATTCAATCGCCCCAACTTTTTTCCATTCATTGACCATCTCTTCCACGTCTGCCATGACATCGTTTACATTCATGTCATATTCCTCAGACAGGCAAGCAGCCAGAGAGTCAACGGAAAACTCACCCATCCGTTCAGCCTGTTGCCACAGCCATGCAGCAGTCTCATTGAGTGTCAGCATCTTGCCAAACTCCAAGGCACTGAGTCCTTCGCCCATAACCACACTGTTGCCACCCACTTGGCGCAGTATAAGTCCCTTTCTTATTCTCATACTTGTTTGTTTCTTTTTGAATGAGTCATATTTTTTATGCGTGCAGGTATCGCCACCATTTTCTCCTTAAGCAGATCCAACTCTCTCCACACCGCTTCCCAGAATCCCAACCGTGAAAGTTGGAGATACCTCATCTGAATGTCGAGTTTTCGCCTGAGAGTCCCATGACCCAGGTATTCGGCATGGTTGCCGAAGTTGCCACCTGCCATTATCTCACTAAGCATCCACCTGCCGTTTTTGCCGTCGGGCGGACATAGCATCCATTCTTTCACATTACTGCCGCTATTTGACGAGTCTTCGCCATCAGCATAAAACAGTCTGTCAATAATCCACATCAGGGCGGCGGCAGTACGACGCAGTCCCAGTCTGCGCAGTTGTGCCTTCACCACCTGTCTGTCCTCTTCATTACAGTTCAGCAAGAGCATGTAGTAGTCGCACACTTGCCTGAGTCCGAGCCCTTGTCCGAAGAAATGCCTTTGGATATGAGCAAGTTGCATGACAAGAGCGAACCTCATGGAAGGCACATAGAAGCCCTCTTCGGTGAGCGTAGTATTCTGTATCTCCTTTTCCAGCCACCGTTGCAACCTGCGAGTGGTCAGCGGGTTGTAGTTGCCAGGCGACGGTCTAAAGTGCACCTCTACCGTCACCCCATGCTCATTGACAGGCAGGTGCACATGATGATATGCCACAGAGGCATGAGAGTCATCTTCTGTTATCGACAAATCTTGCATCATGCCCATCTTGCGGAGCAGAGCCATCACACTTTTTTTACCTCCCTCCACCCATATATCGATATCGCCTGTCTGGCGGTTGTACTTGTCGGGATAGAGGCGCGCATTCGCCTGTCCTTTCAGTATCGCCGTCTGTCTACCCTCCTCATCAAAGAGTTTCGTCAGTCGTGCGGCCTCGCGGTATTGCAGTTCGTTCTGCCCATGTATGTCTTCCGCCTCGGCCGTCCACTCCAGCAGCAGAGGCAGCGGCATTTTTTGGCGAGATGCAGCCGTATAAACCACGCCCAGCAGCGACTGCTGCCGAGCTATCTCGTGCAAGCTATGCCACTCAGCATCAGTAGCACTAAGCGTCACGTCACCTCCACCAAGCGCCTGACGCAATAGGCGGAAGAAAATGTCTGATTCCTTGTTCTTACCCGCCATTTTCAGTGAAGTACTTTATGGCTTGTCTGGTGATGCGTTCTGCCTCCTCGATAGAGCAAGAGAGTTGTCCGCCCGAGGCATTGGCATGTCCTCCGCCGTTGTAGAAGAGTTTTGCGAGGTTATTGCAGCATGCCGGTTCTACCGAGCGCAGACTCACCCATACCTTATTGTCTATTTCCGAGTCCTCGCGCAGCGATATGGACAGTTGCATGCCTTTGATACGCAACGGTTCGTTGACCAGTCCCTCGGCATCGCCCTTGACGAAATGAAACCTCTTCATGTCCTCGCGAGTAATCGAGAAGAAGGCGGCATGGGCATCGCTAATCACATTGAGTTTCTGATACATTACAAAGCCTCTGAAACGTATGCACCAGTCGCTGTAGTTATTGTACACCTGTCGGTATATCTTATCCTTATCGATGCGTTTTTCGAGCATCAGTCCGATGATATAATACAGTTCCGGACGGCGTGAGTTGTATGTGAAGCCTCCGGTGTCCGTCATCATGCCGCAGTAGAGAGCCACGAGGATATGTTTGTTCATCCTCTCATATTCCCCCATCTGATATAAGATGCGGAAGAGCAGTTCGCACGTGCTGCTCATCTCAGGGAAAGAGAGGGTAAGCTCAGCCGGCACCGTGGGCTGCAGGTGGTGGTCGATGAGCACCTTGCGTGCCTGAGCCTGTTCGAGAGTCTGCTGCATGTCCACCACTCGGTGAGTATCGTTGAAATCCAGACAGAACACCGTGTCGGCCTGTTGGAAAGCCGTCTCCACCTTGTCGGGATGTTTATCGTATCTTACAATCCTCTCCACACCCGGCAGCCATCTGAGGAAGTCGGGAAAGGCATCGGGCACAGCCATAGTGACCTGTTTGTCGAGCATTCGTAGATATTCCGTCCATGCCAGAGTAGCCCCCATGGCATCGCCGTCGGGACTTTTATGACAGCACACCACGATATTTTTCGATTCTTGGATGATGGCTCGCAACTGTTCGAGTTGCACGTCATCGAGTATGTTCAAATTCATAGATACGATAAAAAAGAGTGATGCGCGCACGGTCATTGTACGCGCATCAGGTGTTATAAATAAATATAATAATGTTTAGAAGAGATGTAGCGGATACACGCCCTCGTCGATGAGTGCCTGTATGCGTGCCACGGTAGCCTCGCGGTCGGCAGCGTATGTCACGCCAAACCATTTCGAAGTGGTGTCGAGCACCTGTACGGTAGCAGTACCCTCGTTGATGAGTTTGTTGACCATGAGCGGGATGAAGAATTCAGCCTTGAGGTTGGTCATGTTCTCCGGTTTTGCGAGGAACTCGCGGAAGTAAGCCTCACTGTGTTCGAAGTAGTCGGGTGTGAAGCCCCACATATTCATAGAGACGGGGGTATTGTCATCAATAGCCACCCATTTGCCCTCTTCGTCCTTATAGCACACAGGTCCGTCTATACGCTGTATCTCGGTACGTTCCACCACAGTGGTGAGGTTGCCTTTCTCGTCCTTCGAGCAGATGCCACGTGCCACGGTACCGTTTTCCGAGAGAGTGTTTCCCACTCTGAATCCCACCATGGCATACTGGTTCTGGGCGTCATCGGGCAGAGAAGCGAGGAACTTGCCTATCACCATGAAGGCATCGCGATTGTAGAAGTCGTCGCAGTTGATCACGCAGAACGGTTCCTTAATCACCTTTGCAGCCATCATGACAGCGTGGTTGGTACCCCATGGCTTCTGTCGTCCTTCGGGCACAGAGAAGCCTTCGGGCAGAGCGTCGAGACTCTGGAAGCAGAGTTCAGCGGGCACATGTCCTTCGTACTTGCTGAGAATCTTGTCGCGGAAGTCCTGTTCAAAATCTTTTCTTATCACGAATACAATTTTTCCGAATCCGGCCTTGATGGCATCGTAGATAGAATAGTCCATGATGGTTTCGCCATTAGGTCCGAGTCCATCAAGTTGTTTCAGTCCACCATAGCGGCTGCCCATGCCAGCAGCGAGAAGCAATAACGTTGGTTTCATTTTCTGTTTGTTTGTTTTTAGGTAGTTTATAAATGTCCTTGCAAAGTTAGCGTTTTTTTTCTTGCCAGCCTACGTCAGGGGTACAAATAAGTGTTAAAATCAGAATGGGTATCCTATAGCCAGGTTCAGGCACTGTCCTTTATTAAAAGACGGTATATTGAAATATCCACCGCTGCCGGTATTATATGGCAGGTGCAGTCCCAGTCCCCAGTCAACGCGTATGACGAAGAAGTCGAGGTCATAGCGTAGTCCGATGCCCGTGCCGAGTGCCAACTGCTCGGGCAGTTTCTTGAAGTTGAGCACGTCATCATCATAGTCCACATCACTTCTCATCATCCACACATTGCCGGCATCGAGGAAGAGGGCCCCATAGAGGTTGCCGAAGAGTCTGGCGCGGTATTCCAGGTTGAGCAGAAGCCTGAAGTCGCCTGTCTGCAGTGCATACGAGAGGTCTGAATACTCGCTATGGAATGTGCCAGGACCGATGGACCGTACAGGGAAGGCCCTGATGCTGTTGGCGCCACCCACATAGAACTGTTCGGTATACGGTGCATATTCAGAGTTGCCGTAAGCCCAGATGGCTCCCACGTTTGCATGCGCCACGAGTTGCGAATGGGGAGAGAGACGCCATGTCTTGGTAAAGTCTGTCTCGATTTTGAAGAACTGCGCAAAGGGGTTGTTAAACATCTCCTTCTCCTTTTCGTACCATTTTCTTCCTGCAATCATATAGCCCAGTGAGAGCAGGTTTGCCGACTCGCTGACAGTCGTCTCCCAGAGGATGGGATTGAGTTTGCTTGACGGACTCGTGTAAGTGAAGGTGTAGCGGGCCTTTGGTATGAACTGGTCGAGCATGGACATCAGGAGGTAGGGATGTTCGAGCATGATTTCAATAAACTTTTCTGTAGCATCCCTAAGATAGGTATATTCCAGTACCAGCGGACTGATGGTATGTCTGATGTTGGCAGTAGGCTGAATCTTATAAGTCATCTCGCCCGATACGATATGCCTTTTGAAATATCCCGACCGGCTGATGATGTCCATAGAGCCCTTAACAGTAGTTGTAGGTGTGGTATAGAATCGCCGGCGATATTTCACGAAGGGGATATAGAGGCGCGGGAACTCCAGCGAAACATCGCCGCCATAATCATACGAGTCTACCAGTCCATCGTTTTCATCCGCCACCGTTTTATGTCCTATCTGCCATTCATACGACCCATGCAGGTTGATATCCAGTTTTTCTCCTCCACGGAAAGCATTTCTTCTTGTAAGACCCACCACGAGTTGCGGTCCGAGAAAGCCGGTGGTTTTGCCCCTGAGATTAGTTTCTATGTAGAAGTCGTACGGTTTCTCGAGCACACATGTGAGGTTCACGTTCAGCGTGTCGCAGTCGGGAGTCTCATCCTTTGGAGTGAGTTTGAAATCCACCGAAGAGAAGAGGCCGTTGCCACCTATCAGGCTCATAGACTCGAGATAGTCGTCGTAGCAGAACAGTTTTCCTCGTCTTAGTTTCATGTCTCGCAGGATTGTACCCATTCTGACGGGCGGTTTTTTCCCATTGAAATGCACAGTAAACCGTCTGCCTCCGAGCGAGTCGGTCATCTGTTCGAAGTAATTGCGTTTCAGACTGAGGTCCACCTTTCCTATATACCATTTTCTCAGCGCCTTGTCGGGCACGCTGTCTGCCACCTGCAGTTTCAGTTGCACCTTTCCCGGCACCATCATGGTGTCGGCCAGGTACGACATGTATGAAGACTGATAGTAGTAATAGCCACTGTTTTTGAACAGTTTCGATACCCTCTCACGTTCCTCATCGAGTCTGGAGATATCAAAAGGAACCCCGGTCGTTATCTTGGATTCGCTGGCAGTGCTGTCGATGAGCACCATGGCCTCTTGTGGGAAGTTGACGTATCTGACCGTGTCGAGCGTATATAGGTGGTTCATAGCCACCTTGTATCCCACCTTAGCCTTCTTGGGGTTTGACGACGTTTTCACATACGACTCCACCTCGCCATTGAGATATCCGTGCGACTTCAGTGTAGTCTTTGCCACCGTGGCCCTGAGTGGTGCGTTGACCGTGCTGATATAGATGGGGTCCTTGCCGAATGTGTTGGAAACCCATTTTCCGAAGGACGTTTTCGACTTAGCCCATGCGTTCCATATCCACAAGCCTACAGGGAAAGGACTTCTGTGTCGTGAACTGCCGAAGAGCGATCCGTTTGGCGGGCATGCCAGCGCAGCATATATTTCCGACTGAGTGTAGGAGGCGTGTGCACATTTCTCATAGTCGGTATATTCCACCTTGTCGATGCCGGTATACAACTGCTCATCATCGGGTATGGCACTCGTGGTGCTGCACGCCGTGATGAGGGTTGCAATGCATACAACAAGCAGGGAGTATATGTAGTTATAGTTTTTCATCCTGTCTGGGTTTGATAATAGAGTCAGGTCTTTGCATCTTCAAATCCTTGGGCGGAGAAGGTATGCTTGGTTTTTCGCTCTTAAACTGGAATATCTCCTTCAGGTGGCTGAGTTTTCGTCTCCACATATAACCCACGCCAAACTCGCCAACATTTCCCTCCAGGTAGTCGTAGGTATCTCTGTCATAATAGAGTTTCAGATACTGGTTGCTTGTAGGCGAGAGTCTGTATTCGAATGTGACATTCGAGAAGAAGGTGTTGTTTTGTCCTGGCATCTCGTTTCCGGTAGACACTTTTCCTCCCACCACCACCTTGAGACGGTTGTTCCAGAATCGTCTTGCGAACTTGAACGAGTAGTCGATATGGCTATTTCCCGCCGCATCGGTAGAGTTGTCCACGCCTAGCGAGAGGTCGAGCGTGCGCAGTGCATTTCCCGTGATGTTGTTTATTTCCGTCTGCAGGAAGGAGCTGAGGGCGCCATTCATAGAGAAGGCTTTGGTATTTCCGTCGACGAGGTACATGCCCGTGGTGAGCATGGTGACAGCCACCTTTCCCCTTTCCTCGACACTCATCATGTTGAGTTGCTCATTGACGGTCATATCCTCCGGTGCCTCGATGATGAACTGCAGTCCCATGTCTTTCAGTGTCTTTGTTATCACCACGCCGGTTTCAAACTCCACGCTTCTTGTGTTGCTTGTCTCATCGTTGACATTTGCCCTAAGCCTTTCCGTAGCCGTGATGTTCAGTCGGGGGTTGCCAGGGTCGCCAGTAAACTCCACGAAGGAGCCGTCCTTGATATTGAACGTGTGCAGCGGTATGACGGGCAGCGAGTATTTCATCTCGCCATTGGCCAGTGTGTATCGTCCGGAAATCAGCAGGTCTTCTACGGGATTATACTGCATGCGCAGCTGTCCACCTCCGGTGAGGTCGATATAGTTGCTGTGTTCCTGGTTGATATCGCATCGTATTCTGGCATCGTTGTCGATATTGAGCGTCATGTCCATGTTAAGTCCGGAGATAGGCGGTCGTTCGATGACCTGCTGGGTAGAGTCGGCGAAGTCGACGAACTTCACCAGTTCCTCCAGTCGGTTGTCGGTATTGATGGGCGAGTCTCTGAGCACGTATGTCATATTTGTCTTTCCCAGCACCTTTACCCGTCCTTTTAGCATCATCGCCTCAAGTGGTCCCTTCATCGTAGCGAAGAGGTCAATGAAGCACTTGCCGTATGCCGTACTTTTCTTGTTGAGTTTTGCATTGACCAGTTGGAAGTCACGCGCCATCATTCTCAGGTCTATTGACGGTTTGTCCATCTTGGAGAAGTCGAGTTCTCCCGAGATATCAAGCGACTGGTCGTTGTATGCGAAGAGTTGGAAGTTTTCAAACAGCAGGTGGCTGTTGACCACACGTATCGGGTCGTCTGCCACTCTGAGTTGCACCCCATACGGCGAGCTGAACACGTATGTAGAGTCGAGATACAGTTCACCGTCAACCTGTGGACTCTGTGTAGAACCCTGTATATGCATCTTTCCGTCGGCATATCCTTTCAGCCCGAACAGTTGTTCCGGGAAGAAGCCGTTAGCCAGTGAGAGCGGCATGTGGTCGAGCGTGAAGTCTGCGAGAATAGAGCCCTTGCCCTCGGGGTTGTATGTACCGATAATAGAGCCCACCTTGGTGTCGCCGCTGTTGATGACCGCATCGATATGGTGCGTGCCGTCGTCGTTAGGCATATATACCAGTTCCGTGCCCACGTCGCCGAGTGTGGAGCCTTCGTACTTGAGTCCCCGTATAGCCATGTCGCTTGATATGGTGAGTTGCTTCTCCTCCTTTATCAGGTGGAAGTCGCCATTGAGCACGCCCTCCACTTCTGGCAGGAAGGGAACAGCCTGGAAGATGGGTTTCAGGTTGAGTTTGTGTACTGATGCAGTGAGGTCCTGTTCTGCATCGAGATTATCGTCATTGGTATAGAATTGCAGAGCCGTGCCGTCGGCAGCAATGAGGTCGAGCTTTGCCTGTACCCGTCCGCTGTCGGTGAGAATGACATAGTTGTCTTTATTGACATTGAAGGTCTTGAATCCGATGACGGGACTGAGGTCTGAGAGTCTAAGCGCCAGTCCATCATCTTCGGCAGTGGCAGTGGCTCCCAGCTTCACACCGAGCGAGTCTCTGGAGTCATAGATCTTGGCATTGAGAGCCGCCCCTCGGTCAATGAGTCTTCCGTCCACCTGAGCGTTGAACACGTATGTGGGATTTTCCGCATTGTTTTTCACGTTGGCAGAGAAGAGGAAGCCCTCATCGTCGGTGAGTATTTTCGCATCTATTTTGTCTAGCACGATATTGTCCTTTCTGAGCGAGTCGACAGATAGCGTTCCATTCAGTCCTTCCGTTGGCGATGAAGTGAGATGCAGATAAAGGCTGTTGTATGCCAGTCCCTCCCTTTCGAGCATCTGTGCCACCACGTTCTCAGTGCCACCTTCGATGTGCATGCTCATTTCCGGCAGCCGTTCGCGAAGCAGTTGCTGGTCGATGGTGCGCTCGTCTATCATGCCAGAGAGCGCATCAGCCATCGATGAAGCCTGTTTTATCAGTCTCTGATACCCTCCTCCGGCATCCACTGTGAGCGTCAGGTCTCCTGTATATATCACGGCATGCGTGGTATCTCGGTTGAGGTAGATATCCATGTCCATCTGCTGTGCTCTGAGGTCACGTTCCTTAGTGCGCAGCATCAGGTCGGTGACGGTGCCTCTGACGTCGTACCTGTCCTTCAGGTCTGACGACACGTCGACATGTGCACACAGGGATGTGATGAGCGGCTGTTCAGTGAGTCGGAGTCCGTAGAGGTCCATCTTGTTGATGTCGGCGCTCACGGTGGCATCCAGTCCTTGTCGCTGCATGAGAGCATCGACAGAGATCTTGCCATTGAGTATGTCGGAGCGGCTGTCCACGTCTGCCAGCAGGTGTCCGTTTTGCAGTTTAGCCTTTGCCTTCATGCCATTGAAGCTGTATCTGTCGTACTGCAAGGCATCGATGTCTGCGGAGGCGGTGAGGGATGTGTTTTTCGAGAAGGGATCGGTGCCCTGCCCCTTAGCCGTGATATGGGCGGTGAGCGGCGAGAGGGGCAGTGAGGTGAGGAAGTGCGAGATGGGGAAGCGCTGTGCCCTGATGTCGGCATCATACTGCATATTGCGTGTGTTGACATGTGCCAGCACCTTCATCGAGCCTCCTCCGTGGGTGGCATTGATGTCGGCAGAGTAGTTGTCGGGTGCCACCTTCACCTTGCCGTCAACGCCTATCTCTCGAGGCAGTTGCAGCGAAGGAGCCGCATCGGCAGTGACGAACGAGATGTCGTGCACTCGAGCATGCAGGTCCAGGTCGGCAGTGAGCAGGTTCATATTGTCGAGGTGCTCCACCTGTCCAGTGGTTTTCACGTCGAAGGCTGTTGGCAGCGAGAGAGTGAGTCCTTTGAGTTCAGCGTGCTGCAAGTTACCCCTTACCAGTCCGCTGACATGCAGCGGGTGGTTGGGCCATCGCCGTGCCATGCCTTTCGGCATATTGCCTGCGAAGCGCATGATATCCTGCTTTCCGAACGAGCCGTCGAGTTCCGCGTATAGTGAACCAGCGTCGGGCGACTGGCTGAAGGCATCGAGGTCGAGTCGGAGTTGCGCTGTGAGTTTCGAGTCGCCAGTCACCATGTTGACTTGTGGCAGCGAGAGTGTCTGCCCTTCCATAATCACTGTTCCCGACAGTTGTTTCAGTTGCAGTCCGCTTTTCTCTTTGAGCGCCAGACTTTTGAGGTTGAAGCGAATGTCTGGAGCCATGATGCATGCCGAGTCGGCCTCGAGTTGTATGTCATCCAGTTCCAAGTGGTTAGTATCCAGTCCTGGTGATGCCGGTGTGAACCGGTTGTCATAGAGCAGTGCTCCGTCGTGCCATGCCAGTTCCGCCAGTTCAAATCTGCTTTTTTCCAGGTCTATCTTTGCCTGTCCGGCCTTGAGTTCCGGTATTTCCGCAGCGATGAGCGTGCTGTCTCCTGGCAGGTGCAGTGCGAAGCGGCTGTCGGTCATATTAAGTTGCTGCACCTGTATGTTCCACTTCGTGACGGTGTGCGTAGTGTCCTCAGGCAGGGTGTCTCTCATGAGAGCCACGTCGACGTATGCCTTGTCTATGTCGGCGCTGTTCACCATCACCGTCTGTTTGTCGAGGTCTATGCCGTGACTCTCCACTCTGAGATATTCCAGGGAGCCTTTCACCCTTGTGGTTGCAATGAGTCCGTCGGTGTTCACCTTCAGGTGTCTGAAGGCCAGTTCGTCCACCTCCACCTGTCCTTTGAACAGTGGCAGGAGTTGCACGCTGACGGTGAGGTTGCCCACGTCGGCGATGGTGTCTCGCTGCTGTGGTATGGAGTCGTTGGGTTTGATGGCCCTGAAGCCGTCGATAGAGAGGTCAAGGGGGAATTTCAGGGATACGTGCTGAACGGAGATATCCATGCCCGTCTGCTCCGAGGCATAGTCAGCCACCATGCCCGCCACCCAGTTTTGTATGGGCGGGATATAAAGCAGTATGACTATGAGTACAAACAGCAGTATGGGTGTGAGGAGTGCTATGCCGCACCACTTCAGAACTTTTTTCATTCGTTGTGCACGATAGATATGTACCTGCGTACGCGCTTAATGAGTGCAAAGTAACTGATTTTTCGTGACAAAAGCCACAAAAAAACGGGAAAAGTTTCATTTCCCGTTCACCTTTTCCCGTTATTTTCCTGCCAATTGTCCCATTTCCTGCCACAGTCGTTCTTGCGGCAGTGGCGAATATACGTCAATTGTCTTTCCCGATACGGGGTGCGTGAAACGTATGTGGTGTGAGAGCAGTGAGATACTGCCGTCGGGGTTTGAGCGTGGTGCTCCGTATTTCAGGTCTCCCCTGATGGGGCATCCGATGGTCGCGAGTTGGCAGCGTATCTGGTGGTGTCGACCGGTCATGAGAGTGACCTCTATGAGAGAGTACCTGTCGGCGCGTGCCAGTGTGTGGTAGTGCAGCAGTGCCTCCTTAGCCCCCTTCACCTGTTTGTTGTAGGCATAGCTCTTGTTTTGCTGTTCGCGCCTGACGAGCCAGTGTCGGAGGGTGCCGTCGGGCGGTGTGGGAGTATTGGCAGTGATGGCCCAGTACTCCTTGTGCACCTGTCCCTCGCGGAACATGTCATTGAGTCTGGAGAGAGCCTTTGACGTTCTGGCGAAGAGCACCAGTCCTGCCACAGGTCTGTCCAGTCTGTGCACCACTCCGAGGAACACGTTTCCCGGTTTGTGGTATTTCTGTTTGATATAATCCTTTACCGTGTCAGAGAGCGGCGTATCGCCGGTTTTGTCACCCTGTACGATCTCGCCGCTCTCTTTGTATACGATAATGATATGATTGTCTTCGTAAACCGGTATCATCACATGTTCATTCCACCGTCAACCTGTATCACCTGTCCTGTGACGTAGGATGACATGTCAGAAGCCAGGAATGTAGCCACGTTTGCTATATCCTCCACGGTACCTCCTCTGCGCAGAGGTATCTTCTGTATCCATTCCTGTCTCACGTTGTCGGGCAGCGCCTGCGTCATGGCTGTGTCGATAAATCCCGGTGCTATGGCGTTGGCACGTATGCCACGGCTTCCTATCTCCTGTCCTATGCTCTTGGCCAGAGCTATGAGTCCTGCCTTTGATGCGGCGTAGTTGCTTTGTCCTGCGTTTCCATGTACGCCCACCACCGATGCCATGTTGATAATCGAGCCAGAGCGCTGTCTCATCATGATGGGAGTGCAGGCATGTATGAAGTTGAAAGCCGACTTAAGGTTGACAGCGATGACGGCGTCCCACTGTGCCTCGGACATACGCATCATCAGTCCGTCCTTAGTGATACCGGCATTGTTGACCAGTATGTCGATGCTTCCAAACTCGCTTTTCACCTGATTCACAACCTCTTCGGTCTGTGCGAAGTCGGCGGCGTTGCTGGCATAGCCTTTAGCCTTTACCCCTTTGGCGATTATCTCAGCCTCAGTGGCTTTTCCGTTCTCGTCGATAACCAGGTCGGTGAATGCCACGTTGGCACCCTCTTCTGCGAATTTCAGGGCTATGGCCTTGCCAATGCCTCTTGCAGCACCCGTGATGAGTGCAGTCTTACCTTCTAAAAGTCCCATATTATAAATAAAATTACAGTGGCAACATATTGTCGCCGTTAAAAAAAATCATAATCTCTTGCCCAGGGCACCATACACCACTTTCACCACCATAGGGCGACTGGTTTCCTCGGTCAGTCCGTGTCCCAGTCTGCCGTATATATACGGCACTTCCAGTCCTTTTATACAGTAGTGTGTGATGTCTGCCACCAGGTCTACGTTGTCTATGTCAAACTCATGTGCTTCCTTGCCGTCGTTGTAAACTTTGCGGAAGAGTTCTATTTCGTCTTCATCAAATTTTTTCCTCACCTTTTCCACCATCCATATATTTCTGAAGAACTCGGCGCGCAGGTTACCGTTGCGCACCACCGTCTCCTTAATCATATTTAGGTGAGTGTAGATGAGTTCGATGATTTTGTCCTGAGGTGAGATTTTTTTCGATGCCACCTCATCCAGTTTGTCACTCAACCGGTCGAGTTCCGATTCAATGACGGCATAATAGACTTCGTCTTTGTTTTTGAAGTAAGTGTACAGGGTACGGCGTCCTTTACCCGAGGCCACGGCAATATCATACATGGTAGTATTCTCTATACCGTTCTTGGCAAAGAGTTGACGTGCCACGTCCACCAATTTCTGTCGAGTTTTAGAAATAGACATACTCTTACACCTCCGTTGTTATATTGCACATAACTGTTATCGTGTGCAAAAGTAAAACAAAAGGCCGAAACGAGCAAATTTTTTTGCAAAAAACATACAAATTCAAAAATATCTGCAAAAAAATTTGGATAATGGCAGAAATAGCATTATCTTTGCAGCCGCAAAACTAGAAATATCGCGGAGTGGAGCAGTTGGTAGCTCGCCAGGCTCATAACCTGGAGGTCGCATGTTCGAGTCCTGCCTCCGCAAC
>OMSQ01000214.1 GCA_900313805.1 uncultured Prevotella sp.
GCGGTGTCAACGGACTGACTCCAGGCTCCGGCGGCACCATCACGCCCTCTGATGCCGACATCAACGTGAAGGGCAAGTTCATCATCGCATCCCTGGAGGAGGTGAACCCCGCTCAGGATGACAGTACCTACAGCATCTCACTGGAGAACGACGGCGAGCCCGACATATATCCTGGCATGCCAACTGAGTAAACCACTGATGACATGAAGAATATCGAGTTGACCATCAACGGCACGGCGTACCCCTGCGGCACACTCACCATGGGGGCACTGCTGCGCTTTGAGCGTGAGACGGGCAGGAACGCTATGGAGGTGCTCTCGCCCGCCTCTCAGAAGAAGGGCATATCCTTCACCGATTTGGGCACATTGCTGTGGGCATGTGCCGCCAGTGCCACCCGCGCCGAGGGCAGGGAGTTCAGCGTGTCATGCATTGACTTCCTCGACTGCTGCCCGCCCGAGGTGGCTAACAAGTGGCTCACCGAGGCTCTCATGGCTCAGTCTTCCGGACTCGATGGTGAAGATGCCGACAAGGCGGACGACGGCGAAAAAAAAAGCCAGACAGCGTAAGGACGCTGCTGGGCTTCGCCCTGTCAGTTCTGGGCATGACCTTTGACGACTTCTACCGCCTGGAGATGTGTGAGTTCAGGGCATGCTGCCGAGCCTACAACGAGATGAGGGAAGCCGACATGCATGCCGACTGGGAGCGGATGAGGATGCTTGCCACGATAGTGATACAACCCCATGTGAAGGGCAAGGTAACTCCCGAGCGGCTGCTACCCCTGCCATGGGAGAAGAAGGCAAGGCGCAGGCGCGCCGCCCAGAAGCCCATGGACAGGGACGAGCAGAGGGAGAGGTTCAGGATGCTAGTGGGGAAAGGTTAACTCTATCCAACGTTTCTGCCGTAGTCGATAATACCCTTGTCTTCATCATCTGGGAGACCAATGAACAAGGCTGGGAAAAAGGTCAGGCCGAACACCCAGATAGCAATAAAACCCACTACGGATGTCATAATGAGCCAAAACACAATCACCAGCACAAAGGAGATTGAAGCTATAAAAAACAGCACTCCTACGAGTTTTTCCTTAAACGACTTCATTGTAGTTGGTTTATATCTGTCGCAAATATACGATTTCTTTTTTAAACAAGCAAGCACACAGCGTTAAATATGGCAAAGGACGTAAAATTTCACATAAAGCTCAATGTTGACGGCAAGGAACAGATAGTAACTGCATCGACCGATGTGAGCCAGCTTGCCAAAGAGTTAGGAATAGCAAAGACTAAAAGCGATGAACTTCGCAATGATATGCTGAGGTTCAACAATGTAACCCAGGCATTCCAGAACGTCTTTGCCGGCCTGCAGCAGATTACGGGGCTGATGCAGCAATACACCGCCGCCAATGCCATACAGCAGGAGGCGGAAACCAAGCTGGCCAACAACATGCGCAACACCATGAATGCGCGTGATGAGGACATACAGAGCATAAAGGACCTTTGCAGTGCACAGCAGCAGTTAGGAGTAATCGGCGACGAAGTGCAGCTGGCAGGTGCCCAGGAACTGGCCACATATCTGGAGAAGAAGTCCAGTTTGGAGAAGCTCATCCCCGTGATGAACGACATGGTGGCCCAGCAGTATGGTCTGAACGCCACACAGGAGAGCGCGGCAAACATCGCCACCATGCTGGGCAAGGTGATGGAAGGCCAGTCAGGAGCCCTCAGCCGTTACGGATACAAGTTTGACGCTGCCCAAGAGCAGATTTTGAAGTTCGGCACCGAGGAGGAGCGTGCTGCCGTGCTGGCCGAGGTAGTAGAGAGTGCCGTTGGTGGCATGAACGCAGAACTGGCGAAGACAGATGCAGGCAAGGCGAAGCAGGCTGCCAATGACATGGGTGATTTCGATGAGAAGGTTGGAGCCCTGTTCTCACATATTGAGCCCCTGATATTGAAAGTGGGACAGCTGTCGCACGCCATAAACGCCCTGAGTACCACGGCAGGCGGCATCGTGGCCGTGACCAAGGCAATAAGGCAGCTCTATTTCACCACCCAGCTGACCACGAAGGGAGCCATAGCCATGCGTGCAGCCATAGTGGGACTGATGGCCGTGACAGGCGTGGGACTGGCCATAGCAGCAGTAAGCGGCATCATCTCGCTCTTCTCCTCCAACACAGACAAGGCTGCAGAGAGCATGTACGAGGCCACACGAGCCGCCAGGGAGGCGGAGACACAGGCCAAGAGACAGAAGGAAGTGGAGAATGCCGCCGCCGATGCATACACCAACACCTCTGCCGCACTCAACATCTACAAGACGAAGCTGAAAGACCTGATAGACCAGAAGTCCACAGGCAAGGACGTGACCGATGAGGAGAAGAAAATTGTTGGCGAACTGAACGACACCTACGGTCAGACCATGGGCTATTTCAGCAGCGTGTCGCAGTGGTACAATGCGCTCATAGCCAACTCCGAGGACTACTGCCGCCAGATGGTGCTGGAAGCCAAGACACGCAAGCTGGCCAACCAGATAGCGGAGATGGAGTCCGAACGCCACGACCTGATATACGATGAGAACGGAAACAAGAGGAAATACAAGCCCACCATCGGCCGTAACAATGTAGTGGACTATATCTTCGGTTCAGTCAGTGCCACGGACGAAGGGGCAATAGCACAGTCCAAGGTGGATGCTCTGGACAAGGGCATAGAAAACGCACAGAGGCAGATGGACGAGGCCGTGAAGGAAGCCTCCGGACTGCAGTTCAGTGTGCACGGAAGCAACACACGCAGCGACGGAGGCACCGGAGGCAAGACCGGGCATGGCAAGCGGGGGCATGAAAGTAAGAAAGAACTGTCTCTAATAGAAAACCCTGCCACGTACAAGGAACTGGCCAACAACGTGTCGTACTATCAGCAGCAGTTGGAGAAGGCCAACATAGCCGACACGGAGAACATCATGGCACTGGCACGCAAGAAAACAGCTGCAGAAAGCGCAGCACAGGCGTTCAAGACCATGACGGAGGCGGCAGCAGTGCCCGGAGACTTGAAAAGCATAGACGACTACGAGAAGAAACTATCCTACCTGCGCACCTCACGCAATGTCGCAAACCGTGATAACATAGCGGCCATAGACGCGGAAATAGAGCGAACGGAGGCGGCAAAAGCGGCACTGGAAGATGAGAGCATCGCGGCTCTGAAAGACGATGAGATACGTACTTACGACCAGCTGAATAAGAAACAGCAATACTATAACCGCCTGATACAGCAGGGTGACGAGCAGCAGCGCATAGCCGCTCAGAAAGGCATCAACCGCCTGAACAAGATGCAGGAGGCATGGGACGGCGTGCTTGCAAAGACCAAGCTCCCCGACACCACCGACAACTTGGGCGACATAGACGAAGCCATATCGTTCTACACCCAGCGTCAGCAGCATGAGGATGCCGACCAGATACAGAAGACGCAGGTGCTGATAGAAGAACTGCAGCGCAAGAAGAAGGCAATGCAGCGTGGCGTGGAACTGCCCTCCATGCTGCGTGAGGCGGATGAGATAGACGCACTGACAGGGCGAGAGCGCACAGTGAAAATAAAGGGCATGGGCTTCGATGAGCTGACTGAGAAGATACGTGAACTTCAGAAGATGCTCAATGACGTGGAGAACCCCGTGACCGACAGTCAGCGCAAACAGATAGAAGGGCTAATAAGCACCTACAGCCAGTGGCGCAGCGAGATGGCCGTATCCTTCGACACCATGAAGAGCGGATGGGACAGCATCAAGGGCATAGGCGATAGCATAAGCAGCATAACAAGTGCTCTCGAGGGCAACGGCAACGCATGGCAGACCGTCACCGGCATAGTGGACGGCTTCATACAGCTATACGAGGGCATTCAGACCATAGTGGGCATAATAGACATGCTGACAGCAGCCAATACTCTTATGGCTGCATCTGAGACACAGAAGGCAGCGGCCTCCACTGCCGCAGTCACGGCACAGGGTACTGAGGCCGCAGCTGCAGTAGGAAATGCCACAGCAGCTGCGGCAGAGATAGCAGCCAACAAGGCGGCCACCGCGAGCTTCATGGAACTGGCCAGTGCTATGTTCTTTGCTGCACACGCATATATTCCCTTTGTCGGTGCTGGCATTGCGGCTGGCATGATAGCATCGGCCGTGGCTACGGTCATAGGAGTGGGCGCAACCCCATTTGCCGAGGGAGGCGTGGTGAGCGGTCCGACGATGGCACTGATAGGCGAGTATGCCGGAGCAAGCAGCAACCCCGAGGTGGTGGCACCGCTCGACAAGCTGCGGAGCATGCTGCAACCGGCAGCAGGCACGGGCGGCACCGTGCACTTCGAGATTGAGGGCCGCAAACTCGTGGGAGTGATAGCCAACGAGACACGCGTGGCCAGCCGCTCAGGGCGCAGGACAAACATAGTGGTATAATAGGAGGGTTAGGACATGTACATACACGGCAGTTTCAAGAACCAGCGACGCGACACAATCACCGTCTATATCGTGACAGGCGGCGACCGTACTGTGGAGAAAGAGATAGGCAGCGATGAAAGCGGCATCTTTTTCACCTGTGACCCTGTGGAGATCACGTGCGAGATAAACGACACCTTCGACCACCTGATACGCCACAGTGCAAGCATCAGGCTGCTCACCGCCAACTACCTGCCCGACCTCTTCGGCACCAGTGCCCGCCATGCAGTAGTCAACATTTTCAGAGACAGCGGCCATGGCCCTGCATGCCTCTTCGCCGGATTTATAGAGCCGCAGACATACTCACAGCCTTATAACGAGATTTATGACGAGCTGGAATTGAATTGCATAGATGCCCTGTCCGCGCTGCAATACTCCAAGTTCAAGAATGTGGGCAGTGCCGGCGTGGACTATGCCACTGTGAGGGCAAATGCCGCGCAGGCCACGTTCTTCCAGACCATGACCGGGCTGCTAGACGGCGTGACGCAGGGCCTGGACCTCACTGGAGAAGCCGCCACCCTGCCCATACTCTACGACGGCAGCAAGGCCATAGACGATGCTGCTGCCAACCACTACACAATATTCCGCCAGCTGAGCATAAGCGACCTGCTCTTCTTGGGCGATGATGAGGATGACGTATGGCAGCAGGACAAAGTGCTGGAGGAGATGATGAAGTACTTAAACCTGCATATAGTACAGGCAGGCCTGCAGTTCTATGTGTTCTCCTGGCAGACCGTCAAGGCGGGAGCCTCTGTCACGTGGCGCAATATAAAGACCGGCACGCTCTCGCCCACCGCGTTCAGGAGCATCGCCATAAGCAACGCAAATGCTGCTGACTGCGACA
>OMSQ01000157.1 GCA_900313805.1 uncultured Prevotella sp.
GGCGCCGTCACCCTGACAGGTTCCGGCACCACGGTCATCACCGCCACATTCACCGGCAATGACGACTACTCTTATACTGAGGCTCAGTACACACTCAACGTGGCGCTCTGGGACGATGGCGACAACTATCGCTACGTGCTGGTGACCGATGCCGATGAGTTGACCGAAGGCGACAAGATTGTGATAGTGCATAACAATTACAAGCAGGCGCTGGGCGTCACACAGAACAACAATAACCGCTCTGGCGTGGCGTTTAAGTTTGAAGCCGACGGAAGCATAAAGCCCGACATGAGCCAGGTGGCTATCATAGAACTGGGCAAGGGCACTTATGACACCACCGAGGGCTGGACTATGCGCGTGCTGAACGGTGAGAAGAGAGGTTACCTGACCAGTGCTTCAAGCACTTCAAACTCACTGAAGACAAGAGACGATGTGGTGGCAGCTGCTCTGGCAGACATCTCGATAGCAGACAACAGTGCCACAATCGACTTCAAAGGCTCGTACAACCGCAAGAGAGTACGATACAATCCCAACAATAACAATCCTATCTTCGCTTGCTACCCCATAAGTAGCACCACAGGCTACCTGCCACAGATATACCGCCGCACGGAGGTGGTGAACGTGGATGTGACAGCCCTGAAGTATGCCTCGGTGTACTATAGCGACAAGAGCCTGAAGGTGCCCGCCGGTCTGGAAGCCCGCACCTACAAGGTAGAGGGCGGCACACTCTCTATCAGCCATACGTATGCCGCTGGTGAGGTGATACCCGCCGGAACCGCCGTAGTGCTCTATGGTGATGCCGGGCATTACCTCGTGGAGGTGACGGCAAAGGAGGGCACTGCCGATACCGACAACCTGCTACTGGGCAAGGACGAGGATGGTATGACCACCGCCGATGGCGATGTGTACTTCTATATGCTCACCACCAAGAATGGCGAGAACCCGGGCTTCTACTGGGGTGCCGAACAAGGAGCCGCCTTCCTCACACGGGCACACAAAGCCTATCTGGCTGTTGACAAGACCACGGCTGCAAGTGCCAATGCGTTCATCTTCGACACTGCCACAGGCATCAATACCGTGAACAGTGAGAATGGCTCTGAACAGACGGTGTATGACCTGCAAGGACGAAGGGTGACAGGTATCAACCTGCCTAAAGGCATATACATTGTGAATGGCAAAAAGACGGTGATAAAGTAAGAATGCCACTGACCGTATTATTTATCGCAAAAACACTTAAACTATGAACAAGAAAGAATATAGCTGTCCGTCAATAAAACTTGTCACTACCGATGACCTGATGCAGGATGAAGGCTTGCACAACTCCGTGGGCGACGGCAACCAGTTGGGCAACGCCGCCAGTTTCGATGATGAGAATGACAACGGCATCAATACAGATATCATTACGCACAGCGTGTGGGATGAGTAGCATCCCACCATGCCGTAAACCAAGAAAAGAGTGCAGGGAGGTTTTCTCTCTGCACTCTTTTCTTGGTCCTCAGAAGCGCCAGCGTATCTGTGCCTGTATGTCTGTGGCGGAGGAGGCGTCTATCTGCTGCAGGCCGGTGCCAATGACAGAGCGGTCCATGTATTTCACCCATGCCACACGCAGGATGGCAGAGAAATGACTGCTCACAGTGGCACGCAGGGCCATGGTGCAGCGCAGACCCTCGCCATAGAAGGCATGGTAGGCGAAGCGGTACCATAACCCCGTCTCCTGCACATACAAACGGCTGTCATAGTCGTCGGTATTGAAATAGGCGGCAGAGGCCGACAACTGCGCCCATGAACCGAGGTTTACCTGTGCCACCTCGCTCACCATCCACCCAATACTGCTGTCTTCATACTGAGAGTTCACCATGTCGGCCTGGGTGGTTAACTTCCATCGCTCGTTCTGCCAACCACCGGCCAGACGCAGACGGTGCTCTGTCTGGTGTATCAGATCCTTGTGACCACTGTTGTCACGCTGACGGTAACGACAGCGATAACGCGCCAGGGCTGTCCAGTGACTCGAACTGTAAGAGGCCTGCACCAGGTTATCCCACACGCTTGAGGAGTGATAGGCGATGGAGCGAGGATGGTCGAAATAGGCATAGTCGGTATAAGCCAACAGTTTCCAACGGTCAGAAGGCTGCCAGTTGACACCCACATACAGTCCGTTCTCGTTGCTCACACTGCTCCCTTCGCTGAAGGTGTTGGCATGCAGACCGCAGTAACGGGCACCAAAATAGCGCTGCACAGCTGTGAGAGCCAGGTACGACGAAGGTTGCACCACCACGCTATTGATGGTTGCCACGTCATGGCCGTCGACGGCCGTCTCGCCCCGCACGCTCACCTTCGATGACACATAGCCGTAGTCTACACCAGCCTGTGTGAACTGCCTGCCGGTGGGCTTGTCGCGGTTGTACACCAGCGAGGGGTCGGGCTGCAGGTCTCTGCTGTAGCGGGTGTAAGTGGCGGTGGCACCGACATGCCAGCCGTTGCTGGAGAAATGCACGTTAGCACCTCCCACCATCTGTGTGGCGCGGTTCTTATGGTCCATCTCCGTCTCTGTACGGTGGTAGCCGTCGGTAAGAACGCTGCGTATGTTTCCCTTATCGTCGAGCGTGGCATCTATCTGACGGTACGACACGAAAGGTGTGATGTTCAGGCCCTTCACCACTTGTATGGTGGCAGCTGCGCCCTGCAGGTACTGGTTGTCGCTGCGCGAGGTGTGTGGCTGTATGCACTGCTGGGAGAAGTCGAGCACAGAGAGGGTGGCGAGTTTACCAAAGGAGAAATAGTTGTTCATGACCAGTCCCAGACCGGTCTTCATACGGTAGCGGCCCACGGTCAACTGCCTCAGTGCTCCCTTCAGGCGCAGGTCGGCATAGAAGCTGTAGTAGTCGTAACCCAAGTCATTGCCGTGACTGAAGAACGGCTCACCCGCCTGCTGTGCACCTATCAGTCCCACTCGCAGCGGTCCTGCCGTCATGCTGTAGCGGAACCCATGGGCTAACGGTTCACCCAGATAGCCCTTCTCATCGCCTCGCCGCTCGTATGTGGGCACATCGGCAGAGAGCAGCAGTTCATGATTCGCCTGTGATAGAACCTGACCGATGGTAGGTGCCTTGGCCGGCACCGGCTCACCTATGTACACGAAGTTCTGGAGCAGTTGGCGCGTGGTGAAGTCCAGACTCTCTATCATCGCCAGTTCGCCCATGGTCTGCATCTGTTTGTTACGATACAGATAATAGGCGATATCGTCTATCTGCCGCTCGCTGAGAAAGGGCAGTGAGCGCAGGTCGTCCACACTGGCTGTATTGATGTTGAGAGGGTGCTCGTGCATGTCGCACAGTGTCTCGTAGAGTACCTCTGCACGCTGGTCTTCCACATCGTCCATGGTACACCACTCATAGAACCACCGCTCCCAATCGGCGGTGTCCTGCGCCCTGACACATACACAGCACAACAGGGCGAGGACGGTTACGACGAGTGCACGCATAGGCATCAGTCGGCCAGGGTGAAATCCAGCTGCCGCTTCTCCACATTGGCGCGTGCCACCTTTATACGCACGGCATCGCCCAACTGGTATTTATGGTGGCGGCGACGACCTACCAGACAGTAGTTCTTCTCGTCGAACTCATAGTAGTCATCGTCCAGATCGTGCATGGGCACCAGTCCCTCGCAGTGGTTCTCGTCTATCTCGCAGTATATGCCGTAAGACTGTATGCCACTGATATGGGCGTCGAACTCCTCGCCTATCTTGTCGCCCATAAACTCCACCATCTTGTACTTGATGCTGTCGCGCTCCGCATTCTGTGCCGTCTGTTCCATGTCGCTGCTGTGCTGGCACAGTTCCTCATAGTGGTCGCGGTTGGCTGAGCGTCCTCCTGCCTGGTATCGGGTGAGCAGTCGGTGCACCATGGTGTCGGGATAACGGCGTATGGGCGAGGTGAAGTGGGTGTA